>JAPLLA010000063.1:0-18962 GCA_026387795.1 Candidatus Saganbacteria bacterium
AAAAAAAAAAAAAACGGAAAGCAAAACAAATCAGCTAAATGCAAGGATTTAACTGCTAGCTTTTAAAAACGATTATGCCTTTAGATAAGAGAGAGGAAATCAAAAGATAAAAGACCTTAACAGGCAAATCCAGATTAAATTGGGCATTAAAACCGGAAAGGACCTTATCCAGATTATTCTTCCCGTCAAAAAGGTCTAGAAAAGCAGCTAACTGGTTACTGGTAAACTTAAAATGGGGAAACGGAAATCTGCTGGTTACCAAACAGCATTTATCCGGCCTTTCCACTACTGCTACTATTTCTTCTTTTTTAGGACTATAAAATATTTCAGCCTTTTGATTAAAGGGATTAAGAACAAACCTCATATCCCCCTTTAATTTGGCAGCCACATTCTCTGCCCTCTTTTGATCAAAATCTTCTTTTGAATCCGAAGGTCTCACGACATCTGCCAGTCTCCAGCCATCTTTACAGGTAAAATCCCTGCAGACCTTTGGTCTTTCATTATAGATAGAGCACTTACTGTCTTCACCCAGGTAAAGGCAGTCCCCATTCTCTTTTTTCTTAAGCCTGTAAGAACGATTGAGGCACTCTTTTTCCGGGGATTCGCACTCTTTTTTAGTAACAAAGCAGATAGATTCTAATTGATATTTATTGGATTGGACTTCTTCTAAAGAGAGATTTACATCCCACTGCCTGCAGCACATAGCTTGGCACATGGACAACTCATCCAAACATGGACCATTAAAAAACAACCTGCGTTCTTTCGCGTTTAATTGCATTTCCCCACCACATTCATATTATAAAAATCAAAACAGGCTAATCTGATTTTTTCCTTGATCTTTGCTTTGTATTTTAACTCTTTTTTGAGGTGTTTGAAAATCGTTCTCTACCATCTCTAAGGTTTTATACACATCTTTAGCCCGCTCAACAACTTCAGCTGGTAATCCTGCTAATTTAGCTACTTGGATACCATAACTCTTATCCGCAGACCCTTCTGCAATCTTATGGAGAAAGGTAATGGTGTCCTTGGAGTCCTTGATTAAAACATTAAGGTTCTTAATCCCTGGATATTTATTAGCCAATCCAGTTATTTCATGATAATGAGTGGCAAACATGGTCTTTGCTTTGACTTTAGTATGAAGATACTCCACTACTGCAGCAGCAATGCTCATTCCGTCAAAAGTAGCAGTACCCCTGCCTATCTCATCAAGGATTACTAGACTACGATCAGTAGCATTATTTAAGATATTTGCAGTCTCGATCATCTCAACCATAAAAGTAGATTGGCCGGAAAAAATGTCGTCCATTGCTCCAATGCGGGTAAAAATGCGATCCACTACCCCAATCTCCGCTTCTTCTGCAGGGACAAAGGAACCCATTTGTGCCATGAGGCAAATAAGCGCAGTTTGTCTAAGAAAAGTACTTTTTCCCCCCATGTTCGGGCCAGTGATTAAGAGAAACATATTCTCTTTATCATCCAATAATACATTGTTCGGCACAAAATTATGTTCTCCAAGCGTCTTTTCTACTACAGGATGCCTGGAGTTTTTAAGTCTAACTACCATCGAATCAGATATTTTAGGCTTAACATAATTGGAATCTACTGCCACATCTGCAAAAGACAGTAATACATCTATTTCTGATAAAGCAGTAGCAATCTCTTTTAAACTTGCGACAAAACACCCGACTTGATCCCTTACTTCGCAAAAGATTTCATACTCCCTGGCTTTCATCCGTTCATCTGCATTGAGGATCAAAGTCTCTTTCTCTTTCATGTCCGGAGTAATATAGCGCTCCGCATTTACTAAAGTCTGTTTTCTAATGTAATCCAGAGGGACCAGGTGATGATTAGCATGGGAAATCTCTATATAGTAACCAAAGACTCTTGTGAAGCCGACTTTGAGAGATTTTATGCCAGTGCGCTTGCGTTCTTCAAACTCAAGATTTGCAATCCAGCTCTTCCCATCTTTTGCAGCAAAAGCAATTTCATCCAGTGAAACATCGTAACCCGGCTTAATAATTCCACCCTCTTTAATGGTCAAAGGTGGCTGATCTACAATCGCTGCTCCCACCAACTCAACCACCTCCGTTATCGAAGGGAAATTTGCCAATACATTGAGTAACCCTCTGTAACCTTTCAGTAACTTTGTAACTTCCGGTAACCTTATCAATGATTCTTTTAAGCCTACCAAATCCCTGGCATTACAGGTTTTTGTGGCAATCTTCCCTGTTAATCGCTCAATATCAGAGATGTTTTTAAGTGCTTCTCCTAGAGAGGTTCTTCTCAAGGAATCCCCTACTAGCTCTTCTACCGCATTCAATCGCGCATCTATTTCAGAAATCTTAACCGAAGGCTGCTGGATCCATTGTTTTAAAAGCCTGGCCCCCATCCCAGTCTTGGTACGGTCCATTACCCAGAGGAGGCTGCCGATTGCTGACTTGTCGCGTACAGTTTCTAGAAGTTCCAAATTCCTCCGCGTAGTAGCATCAACCTTTAAAAACTCATCCAGCGCATAAGCTTTCAAAGAATTGATGTGGTTCAAGGTGGTTTTTTGCGTTTCGCTTAAGTAATCCAGAATCGCCGCAACTGCCGCAAGCGCTGGGTGATGATTGTCTATTCCAAAGGACTCAAGGGATGCCAGGTTGAAATGATCTTTAATTATCCGTAAAACGTTCTCGTAGTCATATATATCCTTGTAATATGAAATCATCACCTGGTTTGCTTTTAAGAACGATACGATGCTTTGATGTTCATCATCCACGATATCCGGAATCAAACACTCTTTTGGGCCAAAACGGAGGATCTCATCCAAAACCTTTTGTTTTGAATCCAACTCAGTAATCCGAAAATCCCCGGTTGAGATATCAATGTAAGCCAGTCCTGTGCTCTTTTTACCAAAAGCAAGCGCTACCAGATAGTTATTCTCTTTTTCGGAAAGCATATCGGTATTAAGCAGAGTACCCGGAGTGATGATTTTGATTACTTCCCGTCTAACAATTCCTTTGGCGGAAGCTGGATCTTCTACTTGCTCGCAAATAGCTACTTTATGTCCTTTATCAATTAATTTAGAAATGTAAGCATCAGCTGCATGGTAAGGTATTCCGCACATAGGCATCCGGTTTTCTTCGTGTCCCCTGCCCGTTAAAGTAATTTCTAGCTCTTTTGATGCAAGCAGAGCATCATCATAAAACATTTCATAGAAGTCGCCCAAGCGGAAAAAGAGGATCGCATCCTGATGCTTTTGCTTGATTTCCTGGTATTGTCTGATCATGGGAGTTTCTTGGGACATGAACTATTCCTTCCACAATATTTTTTTAAGCCGGTCCCAGCCTTCATTTTCTAAAACAGCAGATTTATCTACAAATTCTTTTGTGGCTTCTGCATTTTTTTCCAATACATCAACAAGACCCTCAATTTCACGCGCAAAACCATCTGCTTCCGAAATAACTTCTTTGGATGGAGAAATCATTTTGGGCTCAGCAACTGTTTCAATCTTCCACTTGTCCTGCGGCAAAGGTCGAACTAATCCAAGCAAATAACGCTTATCCTGTGCCCTAAAACACTTTTCCACTTGAAAACAGGCAGAAAGCTCGGAAGACAAAGAATCGCATGTATAAGATCCTCTGACAACACCATAAATAAGCCGATCTGTATTTTTATCGTATTCTACATTTGGCTCCTTGGGAGAGGGTTTTAATAACTCATCCTGTAATAGCTCTAAATACTGATGTTTTCCTGTTCTATCTCTCCATACATTTTGCAGCTGCATGTGGGTGGTATAGTGAAAACGGTTCCCTACCATAAAAGCAAAAGCACCTGGTTTTAATGCCCGAGCAAGTTCCTGCTGTAATTTTAACCTCTGTGTTTTTGAAGGGAACGCCCCATAAATCTCAATAATCGCTGCATCAAAAGTATGCGGCAAAAATCCAAGAAAAAGAACATTCATTTGCACCGGCATGCTCTGCATGTTCAGCAAAGTACACCAATCTTCCATGGCATCCAACAAGCCTGCTTCCGTATCAATGCCAACTACTTCGTACCCCATTTTTTCATACCGAAAACATTCTCTGCCCGTACCGCAACCGACATACAGGATTCTTCCTCCTTTAGGCAGCTTTTCCTTAATGATTTGTTCCCTCTCACTCAATCTTTCAGGCAAAAAACTTGACGGCATTGCTCCGGTTTTTTTAAATTTCCCCTGTTCCTTACGGGTTCGGATTAAAAGCTTAGTTAAATTATCTTTCCACTGCAGAATAAAAATGTCGGCTAATTCATGCGGAGTAATAAGCAAATCAATAAAACCAGCAATTCGTTTTTGCAATGCTTCTTCAAAATCCCATCCTTCCGCCAAATAATGCAAAACATTCCCGGCACCTTTTGATAACATATTGCTAAATTGCTGTTTAGCCCGTTTACGCATGGCAGGAATAGACCAAGAAGATGCAGCTGCTAAGCGGTAAGACAATTGCAATAGTTTTTGCGCGGAACAAATGCGAGGAAGGGATGAGTCTAAATTACTCTCGGAAATATTCATTTGGGGAACGCCGTTAACAACAGGAAAAGAATGCCGACAATTATCATTGCTACACTCAATGGTTTTCCCATTGAAGCGAATATTACCGCGGCAAATAGGACAAGCTAAAATATCCAATAGATTTTTATTTGTGACTCCGGTTTTTTGGGCCATATTAGCGCCTAATTTGAAGCTTCAGATTGCTCTCTAAAGCTTGGCAAATTGCTTCAAATCTAGCATTTACCTCTTCATCTTTTAAAGTGCATGCCCTATCCCTAAAAATAATTCTATAAGCCATATTTGCAAAACCCTCCGGGATAGGAACTCCCACATATCGGTCAAACAAGAAAACCTCTTCTATTAAGCTGCCGCCAGCTTCGGAAATAACACTGATTATTTGCTGATTAGTAACCTCTTTGGGAACCAGAACTGCAATATCCCTGGAAACAAAAGGATATTTTGGCAGCTGCACATACTTTTTCACCCCACCCTGCATTTGGAACAACAAGTCCAGATTAAGTTCAAAATAATAAGTATCTTCCGGAACTTCGTAATTTTTGGAAATCAAAGGATTTAATTTGCCAAAATTACCGACTTCTTTTTGGTTTACCCTTACCACTGCGGATTTCCCAGTCTGGAGCAACATATGCGGCATTTCTCGTATTTCCACATTTGCAGTGCCAATAGTTTCTAAAATGTTTTCAATAACACCTTTAACATAGAAAAGTGCACCTTCTTTAGAAGGATATGCTTCCATGCTATTGCCAGAAATCTTTCCCTTAATAAGCCCTGCAAGAGAAGTTGTCTCGCTAGGCGCATGCGCCGCATCTTCTATGAAAATCTTGCCTACCTCAAAAATAGCGATTTCAGGCATTTGGTGGCTTAGATTGTGTTTAAAAACCCTAAGCAAGCTTGAAAGCATTACAGGCCTCATTACGGATTCTTCTATGCTTAGAGGATTTGCAATATGAATTACTTCTCTAAGATTACTTTCCGCAGGCAAATTAAGCATTTCCAAGTCTTTTGGGCCAATCATGCTAAAAGTGCTAACTTCCCAAAGGCCAGATCCCCGACAAACATCAGAAAGTGCGGTTTTAAACCGATCCCAAGAAGATACGTTCTTTTTAACAAAAGAAGTATTGGGCATGGTTAGCGGAACGCGGTCGTAACCATAGATACGGATAATCTCTTCAATTACATCAATTTCCCTGTAAACATCAAAAGCACGGTGAAAAGGAATGGTCACCTTCCAGGTCTCTTTAGCCCCGCGCTTAATAGCAAACCCTAAGCTTTTTAAGATCCTTTCTACCCAAGAAGTAGCAATTTCAAATCCTAAAATTTCAGCAATACGCCCGTGCCTTAATGTAACGGATTGCTCTTTGCGTGCTTCTTTTTGGATATCAATTTTACCTTTGAGAACTTCGCCACCACCCAATTCCGCAATTAAAGCAGCTGCCCGGTCCAATGCCTCTTCTACCATTGCATAATCAACGGATTTACCAAAACGGATTGAAGAATCGGTCCGGATTTTAAGTTTTGCAGAGGTTTTGTTAATAGAAATAGGGTCAAAAAATGCGGATTCCAGCAAGACATCCGTTGTTGCATCCGAAATCTCCGAATTTGCTCCTCCCATAATCCCTGCCAGCGCCACTGGCTTTTCCGCATCTGCAATTACCAGCATCTCTTCGGACAGCACATGTTCTGTCCCATCCAGGGTTTTCATCTTCTCTTTCTCTTTTGCCCTGCGCACAACAATTTGCTTTCCTTTTATCTGATTTAAGTCAAAAGCATGCATAGGCTGGCCTAATTCCTGAAGAAAATAATTGGTAATATCTACTATATTATTGATTGGACGGTTTCCTGAAAGCAAGAGCCTGCTTTTCAACCACTCTGGGGATTCTTTGACCTTAACTCCTTTGATAACTCTAGCCATATACCGAGGACATAAATTTTTATCCAAGACCTTCACTAAAACTTCGGATGTAACCTTCTTATTAACCTCTTTTAACTTTTTATTAACCCTCTTTTTTAACGTTTTTCCAGTTACAGCAGCCACTTCTCTGGCAACCCCTAAAATACTCTGGCAATCGCCGCGGTTCGGAAGTATATCAATATCTATAACATAGCCGCCAAGGCCGATCACTTCCCTCACATCTTTGCCCACACTTGCATCCAAAGGCATTTTAATGATTTTGTCTGAAATAGAAAGTCCCAATTCATGCGGCTTGCAGAGTATCCCAAAACTCTCTATCCCATGGAGGATGGTCTTCGTAATTTTGATCTCTTTGGCAATAGTAGCTCCTTCTTGTGCCACCGGTACCTTGTCCCCTACTCCTAAACCTTGAATGTCTGTTACTATTTGCAGGAGTTTTTTCCCAATATCCACCTGGCAAACAAATAACTGCTGGTTTTTATCGTGAGGAGTTATGGTTTTGATTTTGCCAACAACTATTCCTTCTAGCCCCTGGCCGTGGAACTCAATAGCCACCACTTCAGTACCATGGTTAATGAGTTTCTTAGCCAAGTCTTCCGGAGAAATCTTGACCTCCACAAATTCTTTAAGCCATTCCAGCGGAATTTTCACGCGTATCTCCTATCAAAATTGCTTCAAAAACCGTAAATCATTGGTAAAAAAGAGACGGATGTCATCAATGCCAAACTTAAGCATTGCAAGTCTTTCAACTCCTATACCAAAAGCAAATCCACTATACAATTCTGGATCAAGCCCTACTGCTTCTAAAACATTGGGATCAATCATCCCTGCTCCCAATATTTCAATCCATCCGCTATCTTTACACAATCTGCAGCCTGCTCCATCACAAATGATACACTCCACATCTACTTCCGCAGAGGGTTCTGTAAACGGGAAAAAGCTGGGACGAAAACGCACCCTTTTGTTTTTACCAAAGAAGCGGTGCAAAAACTCGGTTAAAGTCCCTTTGAGATCTGTAAAAGAAACTTTCCCTTTCTTATCAACAATAAGCCCTTCTACCTGATGAAACACCGGAGAATGCGTAACATCTGCATCGCAGCGGTATACCCTGCCAGGCGCAATTATGGCCAGCGGGGGCTTTTGACTTTTGAGAACGCGAATTTGCACAGGAGAAGTATGGGTCCTAAGCAAGAGTTCCCCTTCTTTAACATAGAAAGTAGCTTGCATCTCTCTGGATGGATGGTGTTTTGGGATGTTTAAAGCTTCAAAATTATAGTAATCTGTCTCAACATCCGGCCCCTCTACAGGTATATATCCCAGCTCTTTAAAAATAGCAATCATTTCTTCTAAGACTTGAGTGATAGGATGTTTTTTCCCTCTTACAATCTTGTTTGCAGGAAGAGTGACATCTTGTGCATCTGCCTTAACACGCAATGCAAAATCCTGCTCTTCTAAAATTGTCTTCTTTTTTGCGATAATTTCTTCTAATTGATTGCGAAGGACGTTAGCCTGTGCTCCAATCTTGGGACGTTCCTCGGGAGAAGCTTGTTTTAAATTCTTCATTAAGTCATTGATCTGCGCTTTGCGGCCAAGGTACTTAACGCGAAAAGCTTCCAGTGCCTCTAAATTGGAAACGGACTCTATTTCCTCTATAGCCTTTGCTTCAATATTTTTTACGGTTTCTTCTATCAAACTAATCCCCTCTTTTTAAGAGCAATATCGTAGAGCAGTATCCCTGCACTTACCGCCACATTCAAAGACTCAGTACTCCCCCACATTGGAATTGCCACTAAATCGCCACAAGCTTCAATTATCTTGGGATCTAAACCTTGTCCTTCGTTCCCTAAGATAAGAGCTGTTCGTTTATTATAACGAATTTCAAAATAATTTCTAGATCCTTTTTGAGAGGTTGCAACAGTCTTGACCTGGTTTTCTTTTAACAATCCAATCAGGGGTTCTAATTTACCAGTTTCAATAACAGGAAGATGGAAAATCGCCCCTGCAGAACTGCGTAAAACCTTAGAATTATAGAGATCAACACATCCTTCGGTACAAATCACTGCATCTGCCTCTACCCCGCTTGCAGTCCTGATCATCGTACCCAGGTTTCCGGGATCCTGAACCTGGTCTACAATCAAAAGTAAAAGCTCTTCTTTTTTCAGTATATCTAATAATGTATAAGAAGGCTTAGTAGCCACTCCGATTATCCCTTGCGGTTCGTCTGTAGCAGCAAGTGCATTTAGAACCCTGAGAGCAATCTGCTCTCCTTTAATACCTCTATTTTTCAGTTTAGCCACCAAAGAGGTTTCTTTGGTAAAATAAAAAGCACTTAGCTTTTTAGCTAAAAATGCTTCGTAAACCAGATTTTCTCCTTCTACTAAAAACTGTCCGGTTTTATCACGATGCTTTTTAGACGCTAATTTTTTAAGCTCTTTAACCCTGGGGTTTTGCAAACTGTCTATCACTTAATATGCTCCGCTACCAGTTAAAACTACAGGAATGGTCCTAAAAAGGATCTTTATGTCTTACCAGAGCGACCAGTTTTCAATATAATAAATATCCAAACGGACCATGTCTTCAAACGGCAGTTCCGACCTGCCGCTAACCTGCCAAAGTCCGGTAATGCCAGGTGCAATGCGGAGACGCTTCATTTGCCACTCATTATATTCTTTTACTTCCCGAGGGATTGGAGGCCTGGGCCCCACTAAGCTCATTTGCCCTAAAAACACATTAATAAATTGCGGCCACTCGTCAACGCTAAACCTTCTCATCCATTTTCCAATCCGGGTAATACGCGGATCTTCTTTCATCTTAAAAATATGCCCCTCTACTTCCGAGAACTCCTTAAGGCTAGGAAAAAGCTCCTCTGCATTGGCTACCATGGAACGGAATTTAAGCATTTTAAAGGTAGTACCGTCTTTACCTACCCGTTCCTGGGCAAAAAAGATTGGTCCTGGTGAATCTAATTTAATTAAAATAACAGCCAATAAAAAGAAGGGAGACAAAATAAGCAAAAGAAGACTGGAGCAAAAAATGTCGGCTCCTCTCTTAAGCCAAGCCTTAAAACCCTTCCATTGTATTTCCCCAATTGTAACTAAAGGGATCCCGCCGATCTCATCAATATCAACCCGGCTAGCTAAGATTTCCAAAAGCCCTGGGATAATCTTAAACTCAATCCCCAAGGTCTCACATTCCGTAATAATATGCAGTATTTCTTGAGAAGAAAGGTTTGATCCTGCCACTACCACTTCATTGATTTGTTTTTCTTTAATTAAAGCCTTTAGCCTTTTAGTATCGCCTAACACCGGGATTCCCAAATATTGTTTCCCTTGCCTTAACGGATCATCGTCCACAAACCCAACCAATTGATACCCCAAGCCCGTATCTTTTTTCATTTTTAGGGCTAAAGATTGGCCAAGGTCATCTGCACCAAGTATTAATACTTTTCTCTTGCCAATTCCCAAAGCAAAAAGCAGTCTTTGGAAAAGAAATAAAGCGATCCTTGAAGCAGTTAAAAAACCCAAACTAAAAAGCCACACATAAAGTATCACTTGCCTGGAAAACCCAAATTCCTTATAAAGGTAGAGTAAACCCAAAAACAATGCTGCCCCAAAAGAAAGCACCAGAAATAACAGTGCAATTTCATCAATTAAATAAGAGTTCTTGCGGTCATAGAGGTTTGCAATTTTAAAAGATGCAATCCAAAGCAGTATGGCAAAAATCGCCATGCGGGTATATTCAACCACAATCGGCACAGATCCAGGCATTTCCTCTATAAGGAACTTAAAACGGATTAAATACGCCAAATAAAAAGCCAGCGCAATTAATGCTACATCTAAAAACAAAGTCAAAAACGTAAGCCAAAACGGTTTTTTTCTCATGGCAGAGATTATTTACCTTTCCCTACAAATTGTTTTGCATATGGATTGCTTGGATCAAGCATCAATACTTGCTCAAACTCCCCTTTGCTTTTTTCCCTGTCCCCAGCCCTAAGATAGATCGCACCTAAACCATTATGCGCGTCAATGTTTTTAGGGTCAATCATAACCACTTGCTGCAATGCTTTTTCGGCTTCGTTTAATTGGTTCATCCTAAAATATACTTCTCCAATTTTTAGCCAGGCAGAAACATTGTTTTGATCTGCTTTTAGGATTTCCCCAAATTGCTCTATGGCCTTGGCATTGTTTCCTTCTTGTTCGTACATATTGCCCAAGCTAAAACGAAGAGAGGCAAAAGAGGGATATTTGTTAACAGCTTCAATAAATATATCTTTTGCACCTTGAGGTTGGCCCATTCTGGCAGAAACCTGGATCAGCCGATCCATAGGTTCGCTTAAGTTGGGGTTGATCATAAACGCTTTTTTATAAAACTCCGCCGCTTTTTTAAGGTCCCCCTTCTTTTCATAAACCACACCTAAATTGGTCCAAACTTCCGCATAATAAGGATCTATTTTAAGTGCTTTTTCCGAAAAATCCTTGGATTTATCCAGCGCACCAGGAATCCCCATTTGGTCTTCTATGAGATAGATGCGGCCTAAAATATGAAAATTATCTGCATTGTAAGGATCTGAGACTGAAGCTTCTTTGAATCGGGTAGCAACTTCTTCTAGGTTTTGCGGATTCAACCCTTTCTGTTGCATCAAATTAAGATAGGCTATTCCACAATGGGTGCGCGTTCCCCCCTCATATGGAAGATAAGCAAGCGATTTCTCGTATTCTCTTACTGCTTCTTCAAATCTTTGTCCCTCTGCCAGCGTTGACCCCTTCTTAAAGTAGAGATCTGCCATAAATGGCCGCGTAGCTAAAAACATTAAAAATAAGGTTACAATAATTACTGCTGCCATTGGCAACCATGGTATATCTTCCAGTTTTACTGGGTTGGACTTCTCCGTTTGGCTTTCTAAGGTAGATTCTTTCGATAAGGAGACCACTGCTCCCATCAAAATCCAATAAATGGAGCCAATTGCCACTACTCCAAAGCTAAACTGGTTTTGGATCTTATAGCTTACAATTCCAGCCAATAACGCGGCAAAAAGAATCCGGCGCTCAGCATCAACTTTTGACAAAGAAACTATCCCTATTTTAAAAACCGTAAACAACAGCCACACGTAAAGAGCAAAACTAATCATCCCCTTGGTAACATTTACATCAAAAATAGAATTATGGCAGCGGTCTTGTTTAACATGGAAGTTCTCTTTAAAGCGAAACAAGTCTGTTTCATATTTAGGAAAAACCATTTTTAAAACTTCCGGGCCAATTCCAAACAGAGGACGATCGGAAATAATATGAAACGCGCTCTTCCAGGTTTCTATCCTAGCCGCAGTTGCTGAATATCCTACATCCACGATTTCCGGTTTCTCCTTTTCTTTTACAACCTGCTTAATTTCTTGCTGAGGTTTTTGTTCTCCTGCCTGCTCTCCCACCTTAAGATCAGAAGTAAAGCGTGCAAAAGGGGAGGATTCTGAAGCAATAAAAGTATAAAACCCCATAATGGACACAATGACACACCCAATTGCAAACAATTTCTTCCATTCAAGGAAAAGAATGCTTCTCCCAACGAAAAATAGCATTAAAATAACGCCAACCAAAAATCCAAAAAGGCCTCCTCTGCTGACAGTATAAAACATCCCCACAAACCCTATTGCCAAACTAACAAAGTAAACAGTGTCCTGCAAAACAGGATGCAAAGATTCAAAGGTAAAAGCAAATAGCAAAGAAGATATCCCCATAAGGAAAAAACCAATATACCAAACCACAGGAGCTTCTATGCCTAAGCTGTAAATCATTACTACAAAAAGAATATTGGGAATTAAAAAGTAGCTTAAAGACAAAAGTTGGTCCGCCCAATACTTTTTTGTGTTTTTTAAGACGGATAAATCTGGCAAGGGCTTATACATCAAAAATAAGAAAAAAACCAACATGAATGCCATATCCATATAAGCTGCTAAAAAGTTTGGCTGCCCAATAGTAGCAATCACCCGTTCACTAGTAATAACTCCTCCCCAAGAATACGGATCAATCCCCATACGCTGGATAATGCTATAAATCCCCATCATTGTACTGGTTACTACAATAACCCCCGCGATTCTTTTTAATTGGGTAAAAGTATGAAAATAATTTACAACGATAAAAGCACAAAGCGCATAAGAATAGAGTGTCATCAATCCCTCATAGCGGCCGTAAAAACCGACGAAACTCGTGTAAACGTGTACGGAAGTAATAGTTGCAACCGTACAACTAAGCATATAAGAAACTATCGGCCAATTAAGCGGGGTATGTACCCAGTGTGACGGTTGTTTAAGCAGCAACTTAATAACCCAAACGGTTAAGATAACAAGCAACATTTCATACATAAAAGTGGTTTTTGTTAAAGAAAAGACGATGCCAATCCTGCGGTCAAAAATAACCGGCATTACAGCTATAAAGAAAAGAAAAAGGATCTCTATACTAAAATCAAAGTAATTTTTTTTTCTTTCATTCGCCTTGTCGTTTTTAATGACATCCTGTTTTCTATTTTTTTTATCTGGTTTTTTCATTGATATAGCTCCTAACTTTTTCTTTAAAAACAGTGCGATCAAACCCTTCGGCATGACGCCTGATTGTCATCTTATCAAAACTGATCTTATTAAACACCCCTATTGCTTCAATTAAAGATTCTTCCGTTTGGTTAGTAAACAAAATACCGGTTTTAAACGGCACTACTGTTTCTGTTGCCCCACCAACCCCATATGCAATCACCGGTCTTCCCGCTGCCATGGCCTCTACAGGTACAATCCCAAAATCTTCCTCCCCCGGGAAAATCAGGGCTTTGCAAGCCGCATAATAACCAGCTACTTGCTGATCGCTTCTAAATCCCAGGAATTCTATATTATTTTTGGCAATACTTTCAAGATATTTGCGGTCCGGGCCATCCCCTATTATTTTAAGCGGTAAACCCAATCGATTAAAAGCCTTTACCGCTAAATCTACTCTCTTATAGGTAGTAAGTCTAGAAACAACCAAGAAAAATCCGCCTTCTTCGTCTTTAGGAACAATTAAAGAAGCATCTACTGGCGGGTTAATAACCACTGAATCTTTACTATAGAAACGCTTAATTCGACCTGCAACATTTCTCGAATTAGCAATAAAGTAATCAACCTGCTGGCTATTTTTATAATCCCATTGTTTTTGTCTTGCAAGCAACGGAAAAAGGAACATCTGAGCCAGAGGAGCAAGCTTTTCTCTTTGAAAATACAATTCCTGCATCCAGAGGAACTTAGCCGGTGTATGACAGTAGCAAAAGTGCTTAGCACCTTTTGGTTTTCTAATTCCCTTTGCGTAAGCACTACTGCTACTTAGGATCACATCAAAATCATTCAGCTTAAAGCTTCGTATTGCAGAAGGATAAAAAGGGAGATATAACTTAAAAAAGCGTGAAACAAAAGGCAAAAATTGCATATAAGAAGTATGGATTTCCATCTTTTGAAACGAAGAGGGAAGAGCTTCTTTATTGTAAACAGAAGTATAAATTGGGGCCTCCGGATAAATAGAGTGAAACTCTTCTACAACTCGCTCTGCCCCACCCATTTGACTTAAAAAATCGTGAATAATGGCTAGTTTCATAACAAGCTAGAGATATCCTTTTTCTTTAAGGTAAGCAGCCAAGGACTGGTCCCATTCAGGCAGGTCATCCATGCCTAGTTTCTGTAGGTTTTGGTTTTTCAAAACCGAATACCCGGGACGTTCAATTTTGGACTTAAACTCTTTACTGCTAATTGGGGAAAGATCTGCTTTTAGCCCCAATAGATCAAAAATCTTCTTTCCAAACTGATACCAGCTGCACTGGCCATTATTGGTAATATGATACAAGCCATAATGCTGGGTATTAATCAGTTGTTTAATCTTACCCGCTAAATCCATCGTATAGGTAGGAGTTAAGATTTCGTCGTCAATAATGCGGATCTGCTTTCCTGCTTTTGCATCTTTGATGCGTCCCTCTACAAAATTTCCCCCACCCTTACCCATACATCCGGCACTGCCGTAAAGACCCGAAGTCCTAACAATAAAGTACTTGTTTAAAAGATATTTTACACACTGCTCTCCCGCCAGTTTGGAAATACCGTAAACACTTTTGGGGTTTGGGACATCCTCTTCCGTATAAGGAGTACTCTTATCTCCCCCAAACACATAATCCGTAGAAAAATGTACCAAGGTACAATCCAAACGTTGGCAGGTTTCTGCCAAAAACTTAACTGCTATAGTGTTAATCAAGAAAGACGTTTCCACCTGATCTTCACAATCGTCGGTACGATTAAAAGCAGCAGTATTGACTACTATTTGGGGTTTATATTTAGACAAGACACTGACTAGAGCTTCTCTCCTGGTAATATCCAGATCTTTAATCGTTAAAGGGATTAACTCTTCTGTCTTCAAAACTTTTACCAGGTCTGTTCCTAGCTGTCCGTCCGCACCAATTAATAAAACTTTCAATTTAAAGCACCTTTTGCTGTTTTAGCTTTTTATTGGAAAAATAGATTCTAAATAATTCTGCAAAAGCACGAAAGATTACCCCTGGCTTTGCACCGGTTTGAGTTCCGAATTTTCTAGGATAATGAGATACCCCTACCTCTTTAATGCGAAAATTAAAGAGCTTGGCCTGAGCAAATAGTTCCGTATTGATCAAAGCACTATCAGTTGACAGCTGTATCTTGTCAAAAATAGACCTCCTAAACAGTTTGAAAGCACAATTGACATCTTTTACCCAAAATCTAAAAAGAAATTTAACCAATAGGTTCCATCCCAACGAATTCATTTTTCTAAAAAATGGATCCCTTCGGTCTTTACGGAAACCAATGACCAGGTCATAATCTTTAATATAGGGGAGCAATAAGCGGATTTCTTCCGGATCAAACTGGTTGTCCCCATCAATAAAAAAAACATATTCCATTTTGCTATTATAAATACCACTTTTAACTGCTGCGCCATATCCCAGGTTACGCTCATGATTAATAATACGTACATGCGGATCTTTATCTGCAATATCCCTGGCAACCTGGAAAGTGCGGTCCATGCTTCCGTCATTAACTATTAAAATTTTGTATTTTTCCTCTACTGCAGATAAAACCTTGGAAAGCCTTTCAATCAGAATCGGCACATTTTGCTCTTCATTGTAAGCAGGGAAAAAAGCGGAAATCCCGGATAATTTTTCGGATTGCATCAAAGAACCAAACCTTCCTATTTTTTGATTAAAGAAACTGCAGCCATTAAGCCTAAAACATAGCTATTTTTTCCAAAACCAGTCACCTGTCCAGCTGCAACCGGCGCAATTACGGATTTATGGCGAAACTCTTCCCTGGCATAAATATTGGAAAGATGAACTTCAACTACCGGAAGAGAGATAGCTGCCAACGCATCTCGGATGGCAATACTATAGTGAGTATAGGCTCCGGGATTTATAACAATGGCTGCAAATTTGTTTTTTGCCTGCTGGAGAGCATCTACCATCTCACCCTCTCCATTTAATTGTACGGTTTCTATTTCTACTCCCAGTTCTTTTGCCTTTGCCTGTAAATCACGATTAATCTCATCTAAGGTAAATTTGCCATACACATTTATTTCTCTCTCTCCAAGCATGTTTAGGTTTGGGCCATGGACAATTAGTATTTTTGAGGGCATTTTTATCCTCCTTGCGGAAATTTTAACATAGATAGGAACCTTGATCAAGCAACCCAAAACTTAAAGTTTATGATATAATTCTAACTCATGAAAAAAGCAGGGAAAAAAGTAGCCCAATTTCTTTCGGAAGATGTAAACCGCGCGCTGGTCCTTTTTTTCATATTAATCATAGTTATCTTTTGCGGAATTACTTTATCGGTATTGATATCGCTACCGGATGTGGAAACCATAAAAGCCTACACCCCCCCCCAAACCACCACTATTTATGCTATAGACGGCAAGGAACTGGCAAGGCTCCACCAGGAAGAAAACCGGATCACTGTCCCCCTTTCAAAAATATCCCCCTACTTGATCATGTGCGTAATTACTAACGAGGACGAACGTTTCTACCAGCACAGGGGAGTAGACATTGTGGGCATAGGAAGGGCCGCTTTCTCGGACATTTTAACCCTTAGCTTCTCCGAAGGAGGAAGCACAATTACCCAGCAATTGGCCAGAAACATCTTTTTAACCCATAAAAAGAACGTGGTCAGGAAACTTGCGGAAATATTGCTCGCCCTTGACATTGAAAAAAAATACACCAAACAAGAAATACTGGAAATGTATCTAAACCAAATCTATTGGGGACACAATGCCTATGGGATTGAAGCTGCCTCTAAATTGTATTTTGGTAAAAGCGCAGCAGAACTGGACCTGGCTGAATCTGCGTTACTGGCAGGTCTCCTAGGCAGCCCGGAATACAGCTCTCCATACCGTAACCCTCAAAGAGCCAAAAAAGTCCAAAAAATGGTACTCAAAAAACTGGTGGCACAGCATCGTATTTCCAGGATCCAGGCAGAAACAGCGCAAAGAGAAGAATTTGAGTTTCCAAAAGAAAGGTTAAAACGGTTTGGTAAAATCGGCGCATATTTTATCAGTTATGTAGTACAAGATTTAATCAGCCGCTATGGAGAAGAAAGTGTCTATAAAGACGGATATAAAGTCTACACCACATTGGACGCTAGAATGCAGACCGCTGCAGAAGAAGCAGTGGAAAAATTCATAAATGAAGAAGGACAAAAATATCTCTTTTCCCAATCCGCCCTGGTAGCCATTGACCCTCGCACCGGTTATATAAAAGCAATGGTTGGAGGAGAAAACTTTAACGAAAGCATGTTTAACCGTGCGGTACAAGCTAAAAGGCAACCCGGGTCCGCTTTTAAGCCTTTTGTCTATACAGTAGCTATGGAGCAAGGTGTTTCTCCGGGAACAATTTTAAAAGACGAAAAATTATCGTTTAATGTTCCTATTACACCGCAAAACCCGACCGGTAAATGGGAACCCAAAAACTTCAACAGCAAATTTAACGGTCCGGTCACGGTGCGCAAGGCTTTGGAGATGTCTTTTAACATCCCTTCCATTAAATTAATGGAAAAAGTAGGGGTTATGAATGTTATTAAAAAAGCCCGGGATATGGGAATACAGAGCCCATTGGAGCCTTCCTATGCTTTAGCTTTGGGGGTTTCCGAATTAACGCTTATTGAAATCACTTCCGCATATGGGACCTTTGCCAACAACGGCCTTTGGGTAAAACCTTCCGCAATCATAAAGATTGAGGACCAAAAAGGCCACATTATATATGAAAACAAAATTGAAGAGAAAAAAGTCTTGGACGAAAACATTGCTGCAGTTATGGTAGACCTCATGAAAGGGGTACTGCTAAGAGGAACCGGCATCAGAGGACGGCTTGAACGCGAAGCTGCGGCAAAAAGCGGTACCACCGAATACTTTAGGGATGCTTGGTTTATCGGTTACGTCCCGCAACTAGTAGCGGGAGTCTGGGTTGGAAACGATAACAATAAATCCATGAAGGGGGTAGCAGAAGTATCAGTCTGCCCTCGTCTTTGGAAAATGTTTATGCAAACTGCAATTGCAAACGAACCACCACAAGCTTTTCCAAAACCCAAGGGCCTGGTAAAAATGAGGATCTGTCTTGATTCAGGACTTCCTCCCAACGAGTTTTGTCCTCCTAAAAGAGTTATAGAAGAATATTTCTGGTCAAAAAACAGACCTACCAGAAAATGTGATTTTCATAAATCAGACACACTGGAACAAGCCATACCTATAGAGCAAATCGAAATAGAGGAGGAAAAACCGTAAAATGACAGGCATTAAATTTGGCACTGACGGCTGGAGAGCAAAAATTGCGGAGGAATTCACTTTCCAGAATATCCAATTGGTTACCCAGGCCCTGGTGGAACATCTAAAAGAAAAAGGTACTGAAGGCCAAGGAATTGCAGTTGGTTACGACAACCGCTTCCAGTCCGAAATCTTTGCCCGCAAAGCTTCTGAAATCTGTTCCGGGGCCGGGATAAAAACGCTGCTTTGCAATCATTCTATCCCCTCTCCTGTTCTCTCTTTTATTGTTAATAGGTTGAATTTAGCTGCGGGAATCATGATTACCGCTTCCCATAACCCGCCGGAATGGAACGGCTTTAAGATCAAAGAGACTTTTGGCGGATCCGCTTTCCCGGAAACCACCAAAGCAGTAGAGGCAAAGCTTTCTTCCAGTCTTAAAATAGAACCCACATCAAAAAGCATGGAACTATTTGAGCCAAATCCGGAATATCTGAATAAATTAAAATCACTGGTAAACATGGAATTAATAAAAAAGGCCCCCTTAAATATTATTATTGATCCCATGCATGGTAGCGGTTGCGGGTATTTTAAGCAGCTTGGATTAGACGTCACAGAAATACGCGGCAATCGAGACCCTCTTTTTAGCGGCGTAAACCCTGAGCCATTGCCAATTAATCTACAGGAATCCATGTCTTTTGTAGCTGAAGCAGGAATAGAGAACAGAGACAAGCTTACCGTTTGCATT
>JAPLLA010000063.1:19013-19729 GCA_026387795.1 Candidatus Saganbacteria bacterium
ATGCGGACCGAATTGCAGCAATAAATGCTTCAGGAAAATTCATTAACACGCATGGTGTTTTTGCCCTATTGCTCCATCATTTAATAAAAAACAAAAAGATTTCCGGCAATGTGGTTAAAACCTTTAATATCAGCAACTTAATAGACAAACTATGCGCAAAATATCAATGCAAACTACATGTTACACCCATTGGGTTTAAATATGTGGCAGACTTGATGTTAAAAGAAGACATTGTATTAGGAGGGGAAGAGTCTGGGGGAATGGGTATAAAAGGGTTTATCCCTGAAAGAGACGGGATACTGGCAGGGCTCCACTTACTAGAGCTCATGGCTATGGAGAGAAAAACCTTGGGGCAGATATTGGATGAGCTGATGGCCGAACACGGTTATTTTTATTATGATCGCATAGATTTACATACCACCAAAGCACAAAGTACTGTAGAAGGATTAAAAAAGAATCCTCCAACTACATTTGCAGGGAAAAAAGTGGCTAGAATTGAAACCTTAGATGGATATAAGCTCATTTTTGAAGATGAGGGTTGGATTCTCTTCCGCGCTTCCGGAACAGAGCCGCTTCTGCGCATATATACGGAAAGCCGGAACCCAGAAGATTTGAAACTGACCCTTGGCGAAGGGGAAAAACTGGCTTTATCATAAAAGAGATCGCAAAAGAGATCGCACATCACAAAAAGCGAGGATGATCATCCTCGCTTTTTG
>JAPLLA010000058.1:0-25178 GCA_026387795.1 Candidatus Saganbacteria bacterium
CATGATAAAAAGAATATTGTTAACTTTTATGGCCTTAACAGTCCTAACCGGGATCTGCTATGGCCAGCAAGACCTGCGTGGAGCCAAGATCGACAGATTTTTGGCTGACCACAAGGCAACTAGCCCCCTACGGAACCATATCCAGGAAATCCTGTATTGTGCAGACAATTTTGGGCTAGACTATAGGCTATTTGTAGCTATTGCAGCTGCGGAAAGCGGTTATGGGACCCACTACATCAAAAGAAACCATAACATGACCGGCATCTGCAACGGAGACAGCCGCTTCCAGTCAGTTTATGACAACATCTATGCCACACACCAAGTTATTGCTACTAAAAATTGGTACAGAAAGTACCAGGCTACCAATAACATCAAGGACCTGGTATATGTGTACAAAGGTGTCCCACCCTATACCCACTACATCAAAACCTTAAATTTTGTCATGAACGGGATCCGCAACACTTCTGTAGCAGACCTTTTGGCAGGAGAAACTGACGTATCTGATGCTCTCCCACCCTTTGAATTCAGGGTAGCCCTAAAAGAACCTGTCCAATCACAAAGCTTACTTGCCTGGAGCTTAATTGAGTACGACAGACCCCACCCAACCGCCAAATCAGACGGGTTAATTGCCTGGATATTGGTTCCCTATGAACAAGCAAGTGTGGGTAAAGGTACACCTGAAGAGATCAAGATTGTTGGTGGTATGGATCTTATATTTGCGGATAATTTGGACTACTAAGTTAAAGCATCCAAGCAGCTCGGTTTTTCCTTCTTCTCTTTATCCCAAAGATGGGTCTTGGTTTCTGCCACGATCACTCCACTTAACACAATCAAAGAGATCAAATTAGGCAGCGCCATTAAAGCGTTGGCAATGTCTGCAAAAGCCCAAACCACTGGAAAAGTGGCCACAGAGCCCAGCATAATCGCAAAAACCCATACCCAACGGTAAGGCATTACTGACTTGATGCCAAAAAGATACTCCATTGCTTTTTCTCCATAGTACGACCAGCCAATGAGAGTAGAAAAAACAAAAGTTAAAAGCGCAATAGTTAAAACAATGGGACCAATAATATAAATATCATCAAAAGCAGCCTTGGTAAGCATTGGCCCATTTAAGCCTTTCATCCATTGACCCGAATTAACTACTACCAACCCAGTCATAGCACAAACTACAACTGTATCCCAAAAAGTACCGGTAGATGAAACCAGCGCCTGCTCAACAGGGTTTCTGGTTTTAGCAGCAGCTGCAACAATCGGAGCGCTTCCCAATCCAGATTCATTGGAAAAAAGCCCCCGCGCCACCCCAAACCTGATCGTTTCTTTTATCCCTGCTCCTGCAAAACCCCCAAGCGCAGCCTGGCCGGTAAAAGCCGTAAAAACAATCAATTTCAAAGCATGGGGAATCGTTCCAATATTCATTAATAATATGATAATGCATCCCAGAATATAAAAAATTGCCATAAAAGGGACTAGAAATCTGCAAACCCCGGCAATAGATTTAATCCCGCCTAAAATTACTGCAGCAGAAAGCAAAGTTATAACTGCACCACTGAGCCAGGGAGAAATACCAAAACTATCCTTTAATAAATTGGTAATAGAGTTGGCTTGGACCACATTCCCAATCCCAAAAGCAGCAATAGCAGTAAAAGCAGCAAATATGATCCCCAGCCACTTCATCTTCATTCCGCGCTCCAAAACATACATGGGCCCCCCGGACATCTCTCCTGCTTCATTGGTTATACGATATTTAATGGAAAGGAGCGCTTCGCTATATTTAGTTGCAATACCAAAAACCCCGGTCAACCACATCCAAAGTACAGCACCAGGACCACCTAGTGCAACTGCAGCTGAAACTCCAACAATATTGCCTGTACCAATTGTTGCAGCCAAAGCAGTCATCAGTGAGCTAAAATGGCTAATGTCCCCTTTGCCCCGGTCTTCTTTAGTGGGGAGAGAGAGCTTGATTGCTTTCCATATATAGCGCTGGATAAAACGCAAGCGAAAGGTAAGAAAAAGATGCGTGCCGCAAAGAAGAATTAGAAGAGGAGGCCCCCACATCCAACCACAAACTACATTCAACAAGTTCTCAAGCCCCTGCATTAACCCTTCCTTTCAGAAGGGTTAATAATGTCTTCGTAAGAGTCCCTTCTTTTGATTACTGCAGTGCTACCATCTTCATAAACCAATACCCTTGCTGGTCTTGGAAAGCAATTACTGTTAGCAGTAAGCAAGCTCGACGTATATGCTCCGGTATTATGGATCAAAACCACATCTCCGCGTTTCGGTTTTCTCTGGAGAAAAACCTTGTACTTGGATATCATATCTCCGGAGAAACAGAGGTTCCCGCCTATAAACGCTTCGAACGGATGCGGATCTTTTTTGTGATAATCCGTTACGATTTCCCATCTTTTAACCGGCTTTTCAATAAGCGATTCCCCGTGGCTTGTAATCCCCATCTCAAGATTTACCAGATTGTGATGTGTTGCCACTTTTTTTACGATCCCAACTTTAGCCAAAGTGACACCGGAATCCTCTGCCACAGCTCTACCCGGCTCAATCGTTAAAATTGGCGCTCCTAAATCGCGAAGTGCGGCAACGGTATTCATCTTTTTACCATTGACCACGATCTCTCCAGTTAAAAGTTTCTCCAGCATCTTCTCTTTGGGATATTCCGTATAAAAACGTTCTCCGGTCCAGCGATCAAGGTGAATTCTTTCATCCTCTTCATTTATAAAACCGGCCAGGGCATCGCGCCAAACAAAGATCTGGCTGGTATCCCCTTTTTGCGCTTTGAGGTACCCCTCTTTAATTCGGAGAATAATTTTCATCCACATATCTTTATCTACATAGCAAACCGGAAAACCTCCGCCGATATTAATAACCTCGCATTTTCTGCCAGTAGCATTTAAGAGATGCCCCATTTCGATCATTTTACCCATTACAGAAAGATACGGATCAACTTTGGCGATTTGCGAACCAATATGTGTATGAAAACCAACTAATTCGATGTTTGGATATTTATCAAGAGTTAAAAGAAAAGCCGGGATATCCTTAAGTTGTGTTCCAAATTTGGTCCAGACCCCTGCAGTAAATACACTGTCATCTGTAACTCCTTTGAGCTCATAGCCGCTAATGCGGAGAAGTACTTTTGGCTTTGCCCCCATTTTAGATGCGATCTCTGCCACGTTTTCCAATTCTTCAACGCTGTCCGCAATAATCTTCATTCCCTGCCGAATTGCATCTTCGATCATAAAATCTTCTTTGCAGTTGCCATTCAGATCTAGCATTTCCGGAGGCATCCCCCCATCAAGCGCTGCTCTTACTTCATTGTATGATGCAACGTCTGCACCTGCCCCTTCTTCGTTTGCAATTTTAAGTACCAAAGGATGGGTACAAGCTTTGGCAGCAAAACAGAGGCGGTAATTGGGATAATGCTTTTTGAATACTTCTTTAAAAGCCTTTAAGTTCCTGCGGATGATTGGTTCGGAATAGATATGGACCGGAAGGTCATATTTTTGTTCCCAAAAACTCAAGGGGTGACCGGCAATTAAGGCCTGGTCACCATGTACCTGAAAGATTTCAGCTGTTTTATCTGTCATTATTCACAATCATAATTGATACCCGTTAATTTTGCAATATTCGCAAAAAAAATCTCCATTTAAAAAATGAAATTTTTAGTGCAAAAGACCGATAAACTATATAGAGGGACAAAAATGAAAACACAAGCACCCGGACAAAAACCAGCTGTAGGCGTTCCAGGACCTGAAGCTGCTCGTCGTTTGCATCCAGATATTAGATGGGATAAAGCCCTACAAAAAGCAAGCGGCATAGTATACGCTGCAAGAGTCCTTGGTGCAAATTTAGGGCGGGACTTTGTTTTATCGCCGGGAACGTTTGCTGCATTCCAAAAAGCAATAGAAAAAATCGAAGATCAATCAGTAGAACTTCCTTTTATTATAGCTGGGGCAGCATCAATTTCCGGACAAGCTTCGGGTAAAACAGTTTATGAATTTCCGGACCATATGGATGCACAAAAAGCATTAGAAGAATCCTTCTTTCTTCTATCTTGCCGTTTAGAAAATGTCACTAAAGGGACCCCGTATGATCCAACCACAGCCTATGCCAGGTTTGCTGAAAAATCCTGGAAGAATAGCTGGGCTACTGCTCGGGACGCAGCAGCCACCGTAGAAGACGGAATGGAAGTACAAATTAAAGTGGGTAATGAACATGTCATGGCAATTGGAGAAAAAGGCCCGGTTTTTGTACAATTAGTTGGGGAAAGCGGAAACGTGGATCCCCTGCCCTGGACCTCTTTTTACATTAGCAGAGGAACATTAGGTGAAGATACTGCTTTTGCTGAATTTGAAGTCCCTGGAGGAGGTTCTGTTGCAGGTCTCAGTTTTGACGCATCTGCTTTACTGGCAAGACTTAAAACAAAACCTCTCCCAGAAATACCAGGGACAGAACATTTAACTGCTCCATCGGAAACTCAAGCAAAAACTCTTTCCCCATTTATTGGCACTGTATTACCTGCATCAACATATCCAAATCGTGATGTTGTCAGGAGAGCAGAACTGCATCAAGTAGTAGCGGTCCTCCCCTATCCTGCAGGTCTGGGAAGGCTACAATTCCAATTATCTGTACCGCTAATGGAAACCCCGGTTTTACTTGAAGTCATTACAGGAGAAGGATGGCATACTAAACATGGCCAATTCCAATTCCCTGCTTCCAAAGGTGGGATGGGAACAGTAAAGATTCCAGATAGTTTTGGCGGAAGCAGCTTTTTTAAAGGAGAAAGCGATGCCGATATTTCCGCACGCAGGGGGGAACAAGCAGATAGAACCGGCGATTTAATATCCAAACGCGCAGTAATTGTATTGAAACCAGGTATTTCACCATCCCTTGCCTCTCTTAGAAGAAAGCTTCTTTGTATTGATACACTAAAAGACTATGAAGTCCAAATGCTCGGTGACGAATTAATGCAAACCTTGACTTTTGACCCTTTATTTTTTAACGACTTAAAAGAAACCGGCTTGTTTACAGATCCCCAATTAGCAAAACTGGGAGAAATAGTGCAAGCAGCACGTGGGAGAAAAGAAAGAAGAGATGCAGAAGACAGAGCCCTTTCATCCTTTAGAAGCATGAGTTTACTTTCATACGGAGGAGACTCACTAATGCGTGGCGGAGGCTTGCATGTCGGAGTAGGAGATTTTGCAGGAGCATTGGGAAGGGCTCATCAGAGCTATGAACCAGACCCATTTGCTTCTCCAGTTGTGTATGCAGTATATCCTTATGGAGTAGCTGAACAAACAGACTTACAGCCAGACATTGCTGCTGGTGTGGCATTGGCAAATAATGTTGTTTCTCTTTGGAGAAAGTAATCCCCTCTCCTAATTTCCGTACTCTCACAGAAACTTCTTCCTTCCCATCATAAAATACGTTAGAATTATTAATCATCAGCCAAAGGAGCATTCAACATGAAAAAAATATTTGAGTTACTTCTGTCTATTATCGTATGTTTTACAGCTGGTGCTTTTGGCTCCATCTTTACTGCCCCAAACATCCCAATCTGGTATGCAAACTTAAATAAGCCCTTTTTCAGCCCGCCAAACTGGCTCTTTGGCCCTGCCTGGACGCTACTCTACATCCTCATGGGGATCGCATTATATATTGTATGGAATAAAGGGATAGAAAAAGAAGAAGTCAGGTTTGCGATCCGCGTATTTTTTATGCAGCTGGTATTAAATGCGCTTTGGTCCTATATTTTCTTTGGCCTGCACTGGCTCCTTTTTGCATATATTGAACTATTAATAATGTGGCTGTTTATTGTTTGGACCATTGTCCGTTTTGCAAAAGTCTCCAAAGCAGCTGCATGGCTGCTGGTGCCATATCTCTGCTGGGTTTCATTCGCATCAATGTTAAACTTAAGCGTATGGTGGCTAAACAGATAAAGGAGTTCAGATAAATGTTTTATAGCACAACCCAGTTAATCTTATTCGCAGAAAGAGTCGTTTTTATTATTCTACTCTCCGTGCTTTTATATTTAGCCTACAAATTTGTGGGCATTGGCCTTAATACTATTTTTGCACACCGCAGGCATGAAAAACATATTGATATTCTAATTTCAGTAACCAAAAGCACCTTTCTATACCTGGCATTCTTCATTATTATTGTAACCATACTTCAACAGATGGGGATTGACCTTACTGCAATCCTTGCCTCTGCAGGGATCTTGGGCTTGGCAGTCAGCTTTGGCGCGCAAAGTCTGGTCAAAGACGTTATTTCCGGAATTTTTATCATCCTGGAAAACCAGTTTACGATCGGAGAAGAAGTTTTAATTGTTAATTCCGGAAAAGATGCTAAAGGAAAAGTAGAATCGATCAATCTAAGAACAACAATATTAAAAGATAATGCCGGAGTCCTCTACATTATCCCCAATGGCGGGATCACACACGTAGCAAACTACAGCCGCACAAAAAAGTAGAACTTTATGGTAAAATAAGCCATATTTAAATTCGAAGGAGAAAGAGATGAAGACCTTGGTTCTTTTTTACTCCCGTAACGGCCACACCAAAACTGCAGCACACTCTATTGCAAAAGAGCTAAACGCTGATTTAGGAGAGATACTAGATAAAAAAAACCGCAAAGGAATTATTGGCTGGATTTTTGCAGGAAGAGACGGGATGCGCAGAAACTTAACGGACATTTCTGAACCAAAACAAAATCCTTCTGACTACGATCTAGTTATTATCGGCACTCCAATCTGGGCAGGTAACCTGGTCCCAGCCATTAGAGCCTATCTCACAAAAAACAAAAGTAACATAAAAAATGTCGCATTTTTTTGTACTATGGGACTGCCTGAAAACAAAAGAGCTTTTGAGGATATGGAAAAAATCTACGGCAAAAAGCCCAAAGCAACCTTAGCATTAAAAGAAAAAGAAGCACTTACTGCAGAAGGTTATCCAAAGATTGAGGCGTTTATTAAGCAATTAAAAATGTAGCTAGTTAGTAAGTGGCTCCCCATAATAAATTATGGGGAATCCTCAAAAAAAAGATTCCCCAGACTTTAGTCTGGGGTACAGTCTTAATAAATAGGGAGGTAAAAAATGTCTGAACTGCGCAGGAATCCATTAACCAAAGATTGGGTGATCATTGCAACGGAAAGAGCAAAACGGCCGGAAGATTTTGTTACCGCAAAATCAGAAGCACCCATAAATGAAGATTTATCCAAATGTCCATTTTGTCCTGGCAATGAAGGCAAAACCCCTCCAGAACTCCTAGCCTACCGCCCCACAGAAACAAAACCAAACACTCCTGGCTGGTGGATTAGGGTTACAAACAACCAGTTCCCTGCCCTAGCCATGGACGGAGTATCAACCCACAGGGAAATAGTGGAAGGCTTTAACTTGAAAATGCCCGGATTTGGAGAACATGAAGTTATTATTGAAACCCCAGACCACCATCAAACCATTGCTACCATGGACCCAAAACAAGTGGAAGAGATCTTTTCCGCATATAGGGAAAGATACCGGGATTTAGCCAAAGATCCCAGGTTTGAAGCTATTACTCTTTTCAAAAACCACGGTGCAGGGGCTGGGACCTCTCTTCGCCATCCCCACTCACAAATTGTAGCCACACCCGTTACCCCACTTCAAACCCGCAACCTTATGGAAGAAGCCATTCACTATTTTGACGCATCCGGCAGCTGTTTATTTTGCGACATGATTAAAGTAGAACAATCTTTCCAAAAAAGGATTGTTTTGGAAACCAGTAATTTTATAGTCTTTTCCCCTTTTGCAGCAGCCTTGCCTTTTCAAACTTTTGTTTTTCCCAAAAAACATAATTCAAACTTTGAAGAAATCAGTCCCGAAGACTGCCGGGAGCTTGCAGGGGTCATGCGCATTGCTTTAACCAAGCTTTACAAAGGGCTCCACAACCCGGATTTTAACTATGTATTGGTTTCTGCACCCTGTAGAGAAAAAGACATGGAACATTTCCATTGGCATTTCAAGATTTTCCCCAGGATCACCAAGCAAGCAGGATTTGAAATTGGTTCAGGGATGTTTATCAATAGCGTAATACCAGAAGAAGCAGCCAGGTTTTTAAGGGAGATCGTAGTTTAAGACAAGCGGAGTTTCAGCAAAAGATCTCCCATCTTTCTGCAATGAGGACACGGATTACCCAAACCTTTGAGACGCAGTTTAGTTCCTGCTGCAGTCTTTGAAGCAACATTCACAGTAAAAGTTTTGCCGCTGCCTAGCCGGATGTCAAACTTTCCACCTTTTTCCGCAAGGCTTCTTGGGATATCAACGATTGCTTCCACATCTGTATCAATCGATTCGTCCTGGTCCCCATAGTTCATAGAATAAACCCGGGGCCCTCCTCCGCCTACATTTGCAGAGAAAAACTGGGACAAAATATCGTCAAACTGGTCAAAATCCATCTGGCTGGACCTGCGAGTAGTGGTACGCCTTCCCCCTCTGCCACCACCAAACCCCAAGTGAGAAAGAAGGTCATCATAATCAAATCCTTGTGCAGGATCATAACCCTGCTGTGGACCTGCACCTCTAAACCCGCCTCTGCGCATCATATCGTATTGTTGCTTTCGTTTAGGATCCCCCAAAACATAATAGGCTTCGGAAATTTCCTTAAATTTTTCTTCAGCCGCTTTTTTGTTATCGGGGTTCATATCAGGATGATATTTCTTAGCCAGGTTGCGATACGCTTTCTTAATCTCGTCCACACTTGGGTGTTCTGAAACCCCTAGGATTTTATAATAATCTTTTTCTGCCATTTCATATTCCTCTTTTAATGTTATATTAAGGAAGATTTGGGAGGATGTCAATCGTCGTAGTATAACCGGATTAAGAAGAAGTATTTATCTTGTTTAGAATAGCAGTTTCAGCCTTTCTTTGTTCGGAACGGATTTCTTTAAACAATGATTGCGCTTTCTTTCTGCTCCCAGGATCAAGATTAAACGTAGATAATGTTCCACAATCTTGTTTTGCTTCTGCGTATTTTCCCTGAAGATAATAAATCTGCGCCCTAAAGAAAAGAACCGTTACTTTTACTTCTGGAAGAGGATCCCGGTTAAGCGCTTGATTGCAATCTTCTAGGGCACCAGCATAGTTCCCTTGTCTAAACCTGATCCACGCTCGATTGCCATAAGAGAGCGCGTAATTGGGATCCAACTCTATGGCGCGGCTACTGTCTGTTTCTGCTGCCGCATAATTATTACGCTGCCTCCAGACCTCTGCACGCACACCATACACATAAGCCAAGACCTCTTTTGGGGTACTGGTATTTATTTCTTTCACCCCTGGGAAATTATCAAAATAAAACTTATCCGGATGGGTTTTCCCGGCATCTATATTTGTTCCATCCGCCAAACGAATAAAAACATGTTCCGGTAGTATCACCAGTTGAGCAGGGATATCCAATTCCTGCGCTACTGCAAGCGCAACAAAGCTTGAAGTATCACAATCCAGTTCGCCCCGCAGGAGATTGCTAATAAAACTTATATCATCCTGATCTCTAAGTATATATTTTTTTTCTGCCAAAACCTGATAGACAAGCAGGAGCTTTTCTTTTTCGCTCATCCCCTCTGTTACTCGAGCTTTAACTTCTGCAAGTACTCCGTCAAGAATTTTGTAAGCCTTACTTACCTCTTCTGGCTTAAAAAGCGGAGATTCAATCTCAATGATCTTATGGATGATATTGCCTGCGGAAAACCCTTCCTGAGGAAGAAAAACTGTATCTATTTTTAAGATGGGACGGTTTTTCTCCAAATAGAGCCAAAAATCTTCGGAATCACCAACCTGCCCGTTCCCATTAAAATCTACAAATTTTTCTGTCCCCTTAACCTCACCATCTCCATCAAGGTCTGCTCCCCCCTCTTCCACAATCCGGGGATACTTGGTCAATATATATGTTTTTGCCTGGTTTATCTCATTAACCATATTTTGGCCTTCTATAAAGCTCTAGTACTTCTACTTATAATATCGGTTTTTCAAGGTAAAATCTTGCATGTATCAGCAAAGTCATTGTGGGGATTTTTGGCTTAATAAAGGCAAAAATACACCTGCGGCACAAGGAGAAACAACAGAAGAAAGTAAAAAATGCCCTCTATTATCTAAACTTTAGTTTTGAACTCTCCAATCCTTTCCATCGGCAAAAGATTGTAAAGCACTCTTTAAAGCTGCATAGGTAGTTGCATCAAAAAGGTCCTTTTTACCAGCATCTTCACTAGTGCCGGAAAGTATGAGAAACCGATAGTTTGCAATCGTTAAAGTATCTCCTTCAGACATCACACCAAAAAACTGATAACTTTCCTTTACCTTTGCCAACAAGGGGTCTTTTTCCGGCTTTGGGATAGATGTTTTATAACGTGCATCCACAGAAGGAGTTAGAGCGCTTAACTGATCCAAAAGCACTTTTGCCTTTGCTTTGTTCTCATCTGTAAATCTGGGAAAACTTTCTCGCAAGGCATAACCAGCTACTGCCTTTTTCCAGCTTTTTTGAGTTGCCACAGCCCTGGAACCGACACAAGCCGCAGTTAAAGTTTCGCGCCTAATACGAGGGGTGTTGTCTATACCAATTAAATTATTGAAATCCCGCAGTAAAACCAAAGCATCATTCCCTTTACAACCCCAACGCTTAAGTTCATTTGCAACCATAGCCCCGGCAACTTTTTCTTTAGCCGGGGAAAGATTGCCCATCCCACCAAAAAACATTGCAATTTCGTTGTCAGCCAGCACTTTAGCTTGTAAATCATTGCCACCACTACTGTCAGGAGCAACTCCTCCAAAAGACTGTGCCAATATAACCAATCCCAAAAAAGCTGTCATAAAAATCTTCCCCTTTCTAATAATGAAATATCAAATTAAAAATAGCGCTTTTATCTTCCAGCTTATTATCGGAGCAAGCTGGCGGAAATTTCAGGTAAGCCTATTTTTTTTGGGGGTGCTATAATTGTTGGCAACATGGATCTCTTTGACCAAAACCTGGACCCCAAAAACCAACCCCTCGCCTTTCGCATGGCGCCGCGCACAGTGGATGAGATTGTAGGACAAGAACATATCTTGGGTGAAGGAAAACTACTTCGCAGATTAATTCAATCAGACAAGATCTCCTCTATTATTCTTTATGGCCCTCCAGGCGTAGGAAAAACTGCCATCGCCAGAGTTATAGCCAACACCACCAAAAGCCATTTTGAGTGGCTGAATGCTTCTACTGCAAATGTGCAAGACATCCGCAGAGTATCCAAAGAAGCAGAAGACCGACTTAAAATGTTTAAGCAGAGGACCATCCTATTCTTAGACGAAATTCATCGCTTCAATAAACTGCAGCAAGACTCTCTCCTACCGGATGTAGAAGAGGGACAAATCATCCTGATTGGAGCAACTACAGAAAACCCTTTCTTTTACGTAAACTCCGCATTGGTATCAAGATCACAGATATTTGAGCTCAAACCACTGACCACAGAAGAGATAAAAACCATCATCCAAGCCACATTAAAAGACAAAGAAAGAGGACTTGGCACCAATAAAATCAAAATGTCAAAGGATGCGTTAGAATTTTTAACTAAGATCTCTGATGGAGATGCCAGAAAAGCCTTAAGCGCTCTTGAAGTCGGAGTTTTAACTACTCCTCCAAATCCCAAGGGAGAAATTGATTTTACTTTAAAAGTAGCGGAAGAGTCGATCCAAAAGAAAGCTGTGGTATACGATAAAAAAGGAGAACAGCATTACGACACCATCTCTGCTTTTATCAAGTCGATGAGAGGATCCGATCCAGATGCAGCCTTATATTATTTGGCAAAGATGATTTATGCAGGCGAAGACCCTCGTTTTATTGCCAGACGGATCGTGATCTGCGCAGCAGAAGATGTAGGAAATGCTGATCCGCTCGCTCTAGTAATAGCAAACTCTGCCATGCAGGTTGCGGAATTTGTTGGGATGCCTGAAGCACGCATCCCGCTTGCACAAGCAACTGTTTACGTAGCTACTGCTCCAAAGAGCAATGCCGCTTATATGGGGATCAACCAAGCCATGGCAGATATCGAAGCAAATCCTACGCTTGAGGTGCCAAATCATTTAAAAAATGCGGTTTATAAAGGTGAAAAGGAACGCGGCAAGGGAAAGGGATATAAATATGCCCATGATTATGAGGGTGGGTATGTAAAACAAGATTATTTGCCAGCCAAAAGAAAATATTATGAACCTAAAGATATTGGTTTTGAGAAGAAAATAAAACAGCGGATGGATGAGAATAAAAAAGGATCTGACAACACTAAAGTTTAATTACTTCCCTAACTCCTGGAACATATGCTTTTCCGTGTAAATCTTTACCAGCAAAACGAAATAATGGAGTGCGCAGCCCATGTACTAGAAGGGTTTTCCGAGGCTGCATCTGAAGGATTAAAGATCTAAGGTCCGATCCCGATATGTGGTTAGTAGCAGGAATTTGCATTAAAGCACCAGCTTGGTCAACAGGATTTCTGCCGAATTGAAGCCTGGACCAGAGGGAAGGTCCTTTATATTTTTCTTCTGCGATCAACAATCCTCCGGCTTTAAGTATTGCCATTACCAAAGGCAAGGGAAATTCCTCCTTAAGATTCCCTGGCCCGGCAAAATAACAAGCTGGGCCGCTTAAAGTTGTAGACCCTCCCTTTCTTAATGGTCCCATCGTTAAAAAGTGCTCTGCCAGATCCCTGCTTCTATCCTTAGGAATATCTAATTCGTCCGGAAATTCCATATATTCCAATACAACTTTACTCAAACGTTCATTTAAAAAAATCGGGACACTTGGTAAAACCCCATCCTCCTGCAAAAGAGGCATCCTAACTGCATATTCCTGGAAAACACTAAAAGGATCAGTTGCCACAACCACGGTCCGACCAGCTGTTAGAGCTGCTTTTACTTTTGCTTCAAACTGTTCTCTTACTCTTTGAGCACTGGGCGTATCTCTGCCTATCATACTTCCTTCCGCAACCAAAGCTCTTAAATCTACGTCGGGCGGAACAAATGGATAAATTAGGCCTCGATGCTGTGTTGTAAAATCTCCTGTAATTAAAATATTTCCTTCCGGAGCACAAACCAATATGGAGGCCGAACCCAAAATATGCCCTGCCCGCAGAAATTTAACATGGATCCCCTTTCCCAACCCTATTTCCCTGTCATAATGTACTGCTCTAATTCTCCCCAAACAATCATCAATCCGAATCCTAGTCAAAGAAGGATCAACCAGCTTAGAATTTCTAAACAAATGCGCAACAAGAGCAATGGTTGCTGGTGTTCCAAAAACCTGCGCATTGGGATATTGCTCCATTGCTTTCACCAGGTCTCCCACATGGTCCATATGCGCATGCGTAAGAAAAATATAATTTACTCCTTCCAACGCATTGGTTCCAATTGCAACTCCATCCCCATTGCGGACGCCCGGATCAATCAGTATTTTCATACTGCCGATCTTAAGAAGATGGGAATGTCTGGCAATGTGCTTACCCCCCACCAAAGAAGCAAAGGTTATAGCACGATCCTTATTTACTCTGTCTGCTTTCGTATTCATATAATTATTTATCGCCCTTTCTCTTGAGCAATTTAACTGCACAGTAAAATTAGTACAGGTTTTCCGCGCAAAGCGTATGCACGTTTTCAAACATCGGATTTCCTTGTTGATCTTGCCCTAATAGCCCTCTGTGCCATAGAAAATGCGCATTGTAATCCTGCCCATCATAGCAAGGAAGTATCGACGGCCGTCCTTTTAAGAACGGAGCGTAATCCGGCACCCCACCCTTGGGAATAGGATGCTTCCCCAAGCCCATGTCGAAATATCTGCTTCTAACTTTAATTATGGGGATTCTATCGTTTACCCAGTAAACCCGTAAACTATCCCTGCGCGGCCTCAATCCAATCGCCGGATAAATTCTTGCATCAAAAAAACTTTTAGCATATTGTTGGGTCAAATGCTCATATCTTGTTTTGCGGAAACAATCATCTACCAAGCCGGATACTCTTATTGTACCGGGTTCAAGACATGTTATGGCCTGTATAAACCTATCCGCCCATAATTCAAGCAGATCTTCGGGAGCCACCGGTATTAAAAATTCTTTATGTACCAAATGCACTGTAACCCTGCCAAAAGCCACTCCAGCAGCAAATATTTTCTTTGCAGCCGGACCTGCATAGGGGTCTCCCTTTCTCCACCCATGCGACTGCAGCATATCCTCATCGATCCCCGCATGATATTGGCCCTGGGTTGCATTCAATAAATCGCCAAAATCCGCATCAAAATATTTATCTCCCCATCTAAGGACTTCAATTTGGCAGGAATTATAAACAATCCATCCTCCCAGTTCAGAAACTGTCTGGGCAATCGTTAATATCATTGGGTACGGCATGTGAAAATAGATCACCTCGTTATCCACCTCACACATAAGACAACCACTGTCGCATCCTTTTGAAATAGTTAACATAAAGAAGGTTTGTCCTCTTGCAATGGCTCTCTCGAAAGGTTCGGGGTTTGGTTTTCTATATAATTCCAGATGCGGATTTTCTACGGTTGGAAGTTTACTGGAAGTTTCCTCTACTGCGGCAAGAAAACCTTCGGGACAAAAAGCCCCTTGGCTCGCTTGGCCCATAATCGCATTTGCTTCTCTTGCTAGAACTCTTCCGTCTGAGCTTAAAAGCGAAGGATACGCATTAAGGCCGACCAATCCTCTTGAAAAAACAAGAGCCAATTTTTCCGGAACCCCGGCAGCCATAAGTACTCTGCACGGCACGCTAATCTGCCTATAATTCCTTATTCTTACAGCAGCATCTGTACATGCCAAACCACTTAATGCCCCATTGGCAACACCCATATTTAACAAGCCACCTTAATAATTCTCACAAGAATTCATCGTCCTTTTCCTTGAGCAATTTCACTATTTTGGTATACTTTTTGGCATGAGATTATTAGGCATACAGACCTCTACCGCAATCGGGACGAACAACTCTATTAAACGCAGCAAACTACGAGGTTTTCTAGCGGAGACAAATAAAGATTAACCGACTTTATCCACCTTTGGCATAGACTGCCCAAAATATGCAGTTTGTCCTTCCGGAAACAAATCGCCGGGTTGAGCAATTTCTGTCTCCGCCGGTTTTTCTCTAGAAGACATCAGATAACTCTTTCCTTCCTTACAATCCACATCAGAAACAGTATACCCCAACACCTCAAAATCCTGCCTAATCGGATGACGTTCCGGTTGCGCAAAACATGGATTGTTTTTTCCATCCGGACAAAAAAACTCTTGTCCATATGCAACAATTGTTTCCGGCTTAGTAGGATGATAGGCTGCATGTGCAACCACCGGTTTCTTACCGGCTTTTACTGCCTGCAATGTTTCCGCACTAACTTCCATTCCCCCTGATCTTAAAGCAAGCATTAAATCGAGCATTCCCCTTTCGGACAATTTACCCGTTAATTCTCCCATTAAAAATTGAAGCGTTTCGGCAGAAAGCTTTCCGCTGTTTAATTCCCCTAGAGCAGTTTGTAGTTTCTCTTTTTTTACCTGCCTCTGCAAAGAATCCACTTCTCCAGTACTGTTTTCCAGATCAACTGCCGATAAATCCCTTTTGATCGCCCACTTTAATTCAAAATATTCCTGTTTAGATCCGATTTTCCCATCCGCCATGGTCCCTAAGTCTACTTTACCGATTGTCATAGCAATTCTCCTTTTTAGATAAAATTCAACCCCTTATATACTGTATTATCGGTCCCAAAAGCATAAAACTTGTGCAACCCGGCTAAATCATTAGGTATATTATTTTGAACAATTCCAATATTTTGTTATACTTTGGTCCATGAGACTCCTGGGCACGCACATTTCCACCTCCGGCGGAGTAGACAAGTCTATCGAACGAGGAGAAGCACTTGGCTGCACTGCCATCCAGATTTTTGTAAAAAACAACAACCAATGGTTTGGCAAGCCTCAAACAGAAGAGGAAATTAATCTCTTTTTAAAAGCCCAAAAACAGAGCGGGATTTTTGTGTTTGCGCATGCTGGTTACCTGATAAACATCGCTTCTCCTGACCCGGAACTGCAGGATAAGTCGCTCAAGTCTCTCATCGATGAGCTTGCCAGATGCGAAGCGCTTGCCCTACCCTTTATAGCCCTCCACCCAGGATCGCATTTACAGCAAGGAGAAGAAGAGGGAATTAAAAAAGCAGTTAAAACCCTTGATACCGCATTCAAAGAAACCAAGGGATTCAAAGTAAAGATCCTAATTGAAACAACCGCAGGCCAAGGAACAAATCTTGGCTATAAATTTGAACACCTTGCAGAGATCCTCAATCTTTCTAAATATCCAAAACGTTTAGGAGTCTGTTTTGATACCTGCCATGCTTTTGCTGCTGGCTACGACATTAAGACAAAAGAGGGTTATGAATCTACCTGGAAAGACTTTGACCGCATCATTGGGATCAAAAACCTGATGGCCTTCCATTTAAATGACTCAAAAGGGGAATTAGGTTCACACAAAGACCGACATGAACATATTGGAAAAGGAACCTTAGGCAAAGAAGTGTTTACAATGCTGTTAAACGATCCGCGTTTTAAAGATTTACCAATGGTTTTGGAAACACCAAAAGACAAAGAAATGCTTTGGGACAAGATGAATCTTGCCACTCTAAACAACCTCATTAAATAGCTTTGAGTAAGCTCCTGTCCTATAATATAATGAATTCATCATGAAGCATAAAAAGCCATCTTACGAAGACTTAGGGTTTGCAAAAGTGGACCACCACCGCCATACCCGCAAAGGGTTTCCGGAAGTCATTTACTGCGAAGGTAAAACCAATGCGCAAATAGCTGTGATTGCAAAAAAGATCGCACTTAATAAACACGCCGTTTTAGCCACAAGAGCCACCCCCGCAAATTTTAAGGCAGTGAAGAAAGTGCTTAAAAATGCGAAATATCACAAAGAAGCGAGGATTATCACTATAAAACAGGGTTCAGTACTCAGGGTTCAGGGTTCAGAAAAAAAGGTTTCTATCGTAACTGCTGGGACAGCAGATATTCCAGTTGCAGAAGAAGCAGCAGTAACTGCGGAGTTTCTTGGTCTAAAGATTGAGAGATTCTACGACGTGGGAGTTGCAGGAGTACATCGCCTAATCAAAAACATTGATCAAATCAATAAAGCCAAAGTAATCATTGTAGTAGCTGGGATGGAAGGAGCCCTCCCCTCTGTTGTGGGTGGCTTAGTTGATAAACCGGTGATTGCAGTGCCAACTTCTGTAGGTTACGGCGCAAGCTTCAAAGGATTATCCGCTCTTTTAACTATGATGAACACCTGCGCGCCAGGAGTTGCAGTTGTAAATATTGATAATGGGTTTGGGGCTGCGGTCATGGCATACTCTATCGTCAGGATCTCCACCAAATGAAAAGCGCGTACTTTGACTGCCAGGCTGGGATTGCGGGGAATATGATCCTGGGGGCACTTATTGACACAGGCTTATCTATCCAAAAACTAACCACCGAACTAAATAAATTACCAATTACCAAAAACCAATTACCAAACAATTACCAATTATCAATCACCAAAATAAGACAAAACAACATAACAGGAACACTAGCAGAAGTAAAAATAAAAGGCAAAGAACCGCATCGCAACCTTAAGGATATCGTAATTATCATTAACAAAAGCGAACTCTCCAAAGCAATAAAACAAAGAAGCATTGCGATTTTCAAAAAACTGGCAGAAGCAGAAGCAAAAGTGCATGGGGTTTCTATTGATAATATCCATTTTCATGAGGTCGGAGCAGTAGATGCAATCATCGATATTGTAGGGACTGTAATCGCTTTGGACCTCTTAGGAATCGAAGAAGTCTACTCTTCTGCAATTCCAAATGGCAAAGGTTGGATCAAACACGCACACGGAATGCTTCCTATACCAGCTCCTGCCACTGCTGAGCTTTTGAAAGGGATCCCAACATATCAAACTAACATTGAAGGAGAACTAGTCACTCCAACCGGAGCTGCCATTATCACCTCCATCTGTGATAGCTTTGAGGAAATGCCTCGCATCAAAGTCCAAGCAATTGGCTACGGCCAAGGGACTAAAGATTATGGGATACCCAACTTCTTAAGAGTAGTAATCGGCGAAATCGATTCTACTTATCAGGAAGATGCCATCCTGCAGATCGAAACCAATATTGATGATATGGACCCGGAAAAGTATCACCAGATCATCAAAAAACTGATGAAAGCCGGAGTACTGGACGTATCAATTGCACCAATCCTGATGAAAAAAAGAAGAGAAGCACAAAATTTAATTGTTCTTTGCAATCTGGAAGATAAACAAGCAATTCTTGATACACTTTTCACCTTTACCAGCACCATTGGAGTACGCATTTATTTAGTCAAAAGAGAAAAACTGCCGCGCAGGATTGTAAAAGTAAAGACCAAATGGGGAACGGTCAGAGTAAAGGTATCTTTTGCAGGAAAAACCGTTAACAATATCATGCCGGAGTTTGAAGATTGCAGAAAAGCCGCAATAAAGCATAAAATACCAATAAGAGAAGTTTTTAAAACCACACTGCAAAATCAAATCACAATCTGAAAATAGGTTTTCCTCTCGCCGCCTGCGTCCCACCCCTGTGCATACCCAAAAGTAAAACTGGGATTAAAAATTGCAGAGAAAATCATGTCTAGCGTCACCTCAAATCCCATTGATCTCTTGGTGGTCAAGTCGCCGCTAAGCTGGTAACTGGCCCCACCCTGCTGGTAAAAAACCTTGCCCCAAAACTGCCTGAAAAAGAGCGCACCTTCGGAAGAACCCCGGTTAACATACCAGATCGGCAAAGCATACTGGAGAGTGGCAAGATTTCCCCGAAATCCCCCCAAAGCACCAGCAGCATACCCTTTAATCGGAACCGCAACCCCATAGACCTTGCCGCTAAAAAGATCTTCTCCCGAAGAGGTAAAACCAAACAAATCCAGCGCAACAACATTGTGAAACGTAAAAGGTACGGGCTTATAATAATCCAGATACAAAGACTGCCGGTTCAAATCATACTGGCTGCCAAACTGCTTTTCAAAAACTTCTGCCTTAAAATTAAGGTCCAGGCCGTCTTCTTTGCAAACCGAATAAGGATACTGTCTTGCTCCTGCATATTGCCACATTAAAACCGGTCCGCGGAATGCCCTTTGGTCTGTGTCAATCGGGTAACCTTGGTCATTGGAAACAGACTGTGCCAAATTTTGGGCGTACCCAACAGAGAAAGACTGCATATCGTCTTCCCTAAAAACAGCCCTGTTATAAAAAGTAGTATAGAAACCCTGGCTTATCTCTCTTTGCCAAGTAATGCTCCCATTGGCAGAATAATAGGGAATTGCCAAGTCATCCAATTGCAAAGAGAACTGTGGCCAGAATTGATTATTGGCATAAACAAAAGAATAAATAGGCCGAGCAATCCTGGAATCATAGCTAAATGCCAGCTGCATTTGGTTCCAAAGTAGCGGGTCCTGGCTGGCTGTAGTAAAAGAAAGATAAGAACCGTTACTGCTCAAGAAAAGGAACGGCAACCAAAATTTGGGGACCAAAGAAGAAGTAGGATCATAACCCGAAACCTTTAAATCCGGAACACGCTTATCATAATCTATAACCAAAGGTTCCGAAGTTGCAATATATTCATAAGCCTTATCAAAGGAAGGCTTTTTCCAGGTTTCCGGTTTAAAATCCATAACCGAAACATCATACCCGGCTGGAGAATAGGAAACATAAGCGATCTTTTTTCCGTCCGGAGAAACATCCGGCATCGTGGCCCCGTCAAAAACATTGGTAACCTTATGAAATTTCTTTTTCTCCAACTCATAAGCATAAATATTCACCACTCCGGTTACGTCCGAATCAAATAGAATATACTTACCGTCCGCAGTAAAACAGGGATTAACATTTGCGATCAATTCCTTGCACTGCATAATGGGTGTGGGCTTTAATTCAGGATAACTGATCTGATAAAGGTTGTAGGCACCGTAACCCTCTTTTTTACTGACCACAATGCTTTTCCCGTCTGGGGCCCATACCGGAGAGAAATAAAGTCCGGTCAACCCGGTCTCTTTTATTTCCACACCACCGTCTTCCTTAACATCTAAAATCTTTAAATTTCTTTCCCCTCCCCCATTCTTAATATAAACAATATGTTTATTGTCCGGACTGACTGCAGGGTCAGAAGCTCTCTCTTTTCTGGTCAATTGGAACCACTTCTGGCCTTTCAGATTAAAAGCAAAAAGGTCCTTATAATAATAAAAATTGTCATAATAAATACCGCGGCTTACAATCAGGTTCTCAAATGATTTGTCAAAAGAATAGTTTTCGGATTCAACCTGTGCCTGAAAAACCTCTTCGTCTTGTCCTGTTTCCGAGTTAACACGCCTCATGTCAGGATAACGATGTGCACTGTTGGACAAATAGTAAATATATTTTGACTCTTTGTCCCACTTGGGCTTAAAGCTATCATATCCGCCAACGGTTACCCTCCTACCCTCCAAAATCCCCTCTGCTTCCACCGTAGCCTTAAACGCTTCATATTTTACTTTTCTAACCTGGAGCCAATCGTTCCAAACTTCTGCAAAAGGCTTACCCAAAACCGCGCGGAAATCTCCGTCCATGCCCGTACTCAAAAGATAAATGGCAAAATTATTTTCCAGCTCTATGTATTTTTCTATCCCGTAAATATTGGCAATATATTCCAAAAACTCTCCCCCATACAAATATGGCAAATTCCCCATCGGCCAATCCGGAATATAATTGGCTGCTTGGTCTGCAGAATGCACTTTACCCTGCAAAAGATCCATCCTGATCATTTGCTCCCATCTGGGATCAGAGGTTCTCCCTCCCTTGTCAAAATAACTTTCAGTATAAACAGAGATACCTTCAACCATATATTTGGGCAGCAGCAAATTAGGAAAAAAGATCCTGCCTGTAAGCTGTTTGGCGCCCTCCAGCTCCGGCGGAACATAATCCAAAGTTAAAATATGGGCGTACTCGTGGACAAAAACAAACTTTAGCCAATAGTCAAAACGATAAGGATTGGCATTGGTCAGCCAGGGGGTAACATAAAGTACCACCGTCGGCTCGCCCACAACTGAAGCCATGCCGTTTCCATAATCCACATTGTCGGTCAAAACCACATGGGTTTTCATCTCTACTTCATGGTGATAAAACTTGCTCAAACGTTCATGTACTTGTTCTGCAATCGGCGCAAAATTAAGGGCTATATCTTTGATCTCGGTATAATAATGAATTTTAAAATGAGGGGTTTCTATGGTTTCCCAATTAAGCCCTGCAGGAAGCCAATTGGCAGCCCAAGCACTTGGACTCAAACAAAGCAATATAAACACGAACCAGATAAAAAAATATCTTTTCATCACAGGGAAATAGTGGGTTGCTGTGGATCAAAAGGATGCAATTCTTCCTTGATCTCCCTTATATCCTGCAGAAAAACCTGGATCGGATTTTTTAACGCTGCCTTCAAAACATCGTCCATCTCTTTGGCGATCACAAATTCAAGCTGTTCAAGCTCCGCGGGAATTTCTTTTCTGATTTCGTCCAAGTCTTTTTTATTTTCTTCCGGGATAATAATTTTGGTGATCCCTGCTCTGCGCGCAGCCAAGATCTTTTCCTTGAGCCCACCGATTGGAAGCACTTTTCCCCGCAAGGTAATCTCTCCGGTCATGGCAATGTTTTTATGCACCGGATTTTTGCTTAAAGCCGAAGCCAAAGCAGTAGCAATGGTGATCCCTGCGGAAGGGCCATCTTTGGGTACCGCTCCTTCCGGGACATGGATGTGCAAATCCACTTTACGGTAAAAATCTTCATCCAAATTGAGTGATTTTGCCCTGGAGCGTACATAACTAAAAGCAGCTTTGGCGGATTCCTGCATCACTTCCCCAAGCTGTCCGGTAATAGTAAGGCTACCTCTTCCCTTCATAACCGTAACTTCTATAGGGATAGTGTCTCCGCCTACCTCTGTCCACGCCAACCCGGTTGCCGCTCCAACCTGGTCTTCTTCTTCTACCATGCCATAATGATATTTTGGAGCGCCCAAAAATTCCTTAATATCATCCGCAGTAGGAGCAACCTTTTCTCCTATCCTGTTTTCCGTTAGTTGTTTGGTAACGATTTTTCTTAAAATAGTAGCAATCGTACGCTGTAAATTTCTGACCCCGGCTTCCTTGGTATATTCCCTAATGATAAAAAGAAGGTTTTCGTCCGAAAATACAACCTGCTGTGGTTTTAAGCCGTGTTTTTCAATTTCCTTGGGCAGTAAATACCCTTTGGCAATCCCCATTTTTTCCTCTTCCGTGTAGCCGGACATTTCTATGATTTCCATCCGGTCGCGCAGCGGCCTTGGAATGGGGTCTTGGGTATTGGCAGTAGTAATAAAAAACACATCCGAAAGATCAAACGGAACTTCCATATAATGGTCGCTAAACTCTTTATTTTGCTCAGGATCCAAAACCTCAAGCAAGGCTGCAGCCGGATCACCCCTAAAATCTGCCCCAATCTTATCTACTTCATCAAGCAAAAATACGGGGTTACTAACACTAACTTTATGGATCGACTGGAGGATGCGGCCCGGAAGCGAACCAACATAGGTGCGACGATGGCCTCTAATCTCTGCTTCGTCCCTGATCCCACCCAAGGAAACACGGGTGAATTTTCTTCCCATAGCCCTGGCAATGGAACTGGCAACCGAAGTTTTTCCTACGCCGGGAGGGCCAACAAAACAAAGGATAGTGCTACCGATTTTACCGGTAAGCTGTAACACCGCAAAATACTCAATGATCCTTTCCTTGACCTTGGCCAAACCATAATGGTCTTCATCCAGAATTTTCTTTACTTCAGAAATATCCAGTTTGCTTTTGGTTTTTTTCTTCCAGGGAAGTTCAATCAACCAATCCAAATAAGTACGAATTACCGTGGCTTCGGAAACCATAGAGGGCATTTTGCTCAAACGATCCAGCTCTTTGTTTGCTCGCTCTTCTATTTCCGGCGGAAGCTTTGCGTTTTTAATCTTCTTCTTATATTCGGTAATCTCGGGCTGTCCAGCATCTTCTTCTTCCCCCAGCTCTTCTTTAATTGCCTTGAGTTTTTCTTTTAAATAATATTCTTTCTGCACTCTTTCGATTTGACGCCGCACTTTGCCTTGGAGCTTCTTTTCTACCTCCAAAACCTCTATTTCTTTATCTAAAATTTGCGAAAGCTTTTTGAGTCGATCTTCGGTAGCGACTGCTTCTAAGATCGCCTGTTTTTTTTCTACTTTGAGCATTAAATAAGAAGCAATCAGGTCTGCCAGTCGTCCAGGATTATCCACGTTAATAATAGACATCAAAGTTTCTGAAGGGATTCTTTTATTTAAACGCACATAATTTTCAAACTGCTTGATGATTATCCTTATCAAAGCCTCTGTTTCCGGAGTAACTTCCTCTTCTTCCGGGATCCTGCTCACTTCAACTTTAAAACAAGGAGACAACTGCACATAGCGGTCTATTTTTACCCTGGCCACCCCTTCCACCAAAATCTTGGTGGTACCATCGGGCATTTGCATCATCTGTACAATCTCTGTAAGTGTTCCCACCGAGGTTAAATCTTCCGGAGAAGGCTCTTCAATATCTTCCTGCTTTTGGGAAGCAAAAACCACCATCCGCTCTTTGCTAAGGTTGTCTCCCAAAGCTTGGATTGATTTGGAGCGTCCAATAAAAAGCGGGACAATCATCTGAGGAAAAACCACAATATTACGGAGCGGTATAAGCGGAAGAACATCTTTCCACTGTGAAAGTTTATCTGACCTGTTTTTATCGGGTTTACCGGTGGGAGCCACAGGCTTCCCCCTTATTTTTCAGATTTTGATTTGCTTTTTCCGCCGGAAGTAGCAAAGCTAAAAGCTTTTTTATGGTTTATAACCTGGTCAATCAATCCATATTCCTTGGATTGTTCTGCTGACATGTAAAAATCACGGTCAGTATCTTTTTCAACTTTAGCCAAAGGCTGGCTGCAATGTGAAGCCAAAATATTATTCAGCAGCTTTTTCATCCGCAATATTTCTTGAGTTTGGATTTCTATATCCGTGGCCTGGCCTTGCGCCCCACCCAAAGGCTGGTGGATCATAATGCGCGCATTGGGAAGCGCAAAACGTTTTCCCTTGGTCCCGGCAGTTAAAAGCAACGCTCCCATGCTAGCTGCTTGGCCTATGCAAATTGTGGAAATCGGCATTTCCAAGTATTGCATGGTATCATAAACCGCAAGCCCTGCAGTAACTACCCCTCCTGGAGAGTTTATGTATAAATAAGTATCTTTGGTGGGATTATCTGATTGTAAAAACAGCAGCTGGGCAATAATCAAGTTTGCAATGTCGTCATCAATGGGGGTACCAATAAAAATGATCCGCTCTTCAAGAAGCCTGGAATAAATATCGTAAGACCTTTCACCTTTAGATGTATTTTTAACTACCATTGGAACCAATTGGGCGATTTCTTTATGCATAAAAACTCCCTCCTTATAAAATATTTTTAATTTCTTTGGTTTCTGTGATTTTAGCGCTGGATTTTACAAATTCCAGGGCTTTTTGCCTCTTTAGGTAATCTTCTATGTATTCCAATGCGCCTTCCTGCATTTGGGCTTTCATTTCTTCAAAAGTCTTTCCGCTATCTTGGGCAAAATGCTCTATTTCATGATCAATTTCTTCTTGGGTAATTTCCAGTTTTTCCTTGTCTGCCACTGCAAGCAGTGCCAGTTTTGCTTTTGCACGCGTGGTTGCACTGGGTTTCATTTCTTCTTTAAGCATGTCTCTGGTCTTTTTTGTGCTTTTCAAAAAAGCATCCAAGGTAAGCCCCTGCTGGGACAAGGAACGTTCAAATTCTTCAAGAATAACTTCGCTTTCCCGGTTTACCAGTGCCTGAGGAATATCTATTTTCGCTTCTGCCACCAATTGTTCAATCAATTGGTCCTTAATTTCTCCCTCTACAGCCATTTCTTTTTCTTTGGTCAAATTGGCCTTGAGCTCTTCTTTAAATTCGGCCAAGGTAGAAGAGCGGCCGATCTTCTTTACAAAATCATCACTCAAATCTTCCAGCTCTTTTTTCTTTAATTTTTTACAATTATACAACGTAAATATAGGGAGAAAAGTGT
>JAPLLA010000058.1:25254-50277 GCA_026387795.1 Candidatus Saganbacteria bacterium
ATAATCCTTGGGGAAAGTAATCTCAAAGGCTTTCCCCTCCCCCAACCGGAGCCCCAATATCTCCTGGTCAAATTCCGGTGTAACCAAACCCCTCCCCACCACCAAACTAACATTGCTGCGAGTCAAAGGAACAAAGTTCTTTCCTTCACAGACCGCTTTGATATCCAAAGCCACCAAGTCTTCCTGTTCAATTCCGCGTTCCACAACATCCACATACTTAGCAAAACGGTTTTGGATATCCCCTAAAAGTTTCAATACTTCTTCTTCTGTAACTTCCGCTAATTTTTTATTTGCCTTGATCTCCTTGTATTTTCCAAGTTTAACTTCAGGATAGACTTCTACTTGAATCTTGAATACAACAGCACCTTTATCGTTCATCTCCAAAACCTCAACACTAGGATAATCAACAGTCTTTACATCTGCTTCCTTTAATACCTGGGGATAAAGTTCGGAAATCAGGTCTTGCACTGCTTGATCTTGTACCATTTGCATATCGAGCTGTTTTTCCACTAAATTGCGGGGGGCTTTCCCTTCTCTAAAACCCTGAATGCGCATTGATTTTGTAGCACGCTGGATGGTCTTTTCAACCGAGGCTGCAAGCTGTTTGCCGTCTGCTTCTATTTCCAGAGTAACCAGATTCCCAAGACGATCTTGTTTACGTATTTTCATAATGAAGGAATTTTAACAAATTTCCTCTGAAATAACAAGGTAATCAGGGTATCCGGATATCAGAAAATCAGGAGATCAGGAAAAGGATATGGTACAATTATTGTCATGAAAAAAATATTTATCAGTGTATTCCTTCTAGCCCTGTTAATGCAAGTCAGCTGGGCAGCTCCGGTCAGCGTATCGGTTGAAGAAGCTACTCTTAGAACCGGCCCAGGGGAAACCTATGATACAAAAACCACGCTCATCCAATACACCCCCCTACTAGTTATTCAAAAAGAAGGAAACTGGTACAAAGTAAGGGATTGTTTTGGCACCCAGGGCTGGGTAGCGGATACGGATATTTCAACCACACCTACAGTCATGGTACGCAAAGCCAGGGTAGTGCTCCGCTCCAGTCCAAGCACACGCTCCGCAGCAATTCAAACACTCTACAATGGCTCGATCCTCAAGGTATTAAAAAGCACCAAAAGCTGGCTGCAAGTAGAAATTGTGGACCCGCCCGAAGGTACCCAGGGCTGGGTCAACAAAAGATTGGTGTGGGGTTATTAAGCCACTGCTACCACTCGTTTACCAAACAACAATTCCATCAAAGTAATCTTTTCTTCTAAGTATTCCTGAATTGCAACCAAACAAGATTTAAGGTTTTTATTTTCGTCCATGCGCCGCGCCAGATATTCTATTGCCTTTTGTATCTTTCCGATCGGGGTGTAATAAGCAACCTTGTAACCTGCTTTAGCCAAAGCCAAAAGCAGCGGTGAAGAAGACATCCCATAAAGCATTTGGATTTCCAGGTCCTCTTTTTTGATCCCCTTCTCTATTGCATAAGCCAAAACGCTAAAAATTGTAGTTGGATTATGGGAAGCCAACGCAACTTTAACGCAATGGTATTTATCCATCAATAATTTTGCTACTTTAATGTAGTTTGCATTGGTTGCATCCTGGTCCTTGCAAAGAGGCCTTGGTAGTCCTGCTTTTACCGCTTCTTCGGGATCGGATTTTGTGTACGCGCCTTTTACCAGGCGGATCTTGGTACGTACTCCAAACCTGGCAAACCGTTCTTCTGCCCAAGTTAAAAGAGAAGCAATGTCTTGTTCCGCATCTTCCAAATAAGCTTGTACCACGATTTCAAGATTATCACAGCGCTGGAATTCATCTTCCTCCAATATCTCCCTAAAAAGCTTTAAGGTTATATCTTTATACCGATATTGTTCCATATCAACAGTAAGGCGTGCACCAGCTTTAATCGTCAAACGGAGCAAAGTACGCATTCTATCCTTTAAAACCTCTATTTCATCTTTTACGCCAATAAACACTTTATCCATCACCTGAACATCCGCAGGTTGAATATCCCTTTTAAAATACAGCATAAAGCTCTCTATCTTCTCCCTATCAAACCCTTTCTTGTCTGCCGCTAATGCTATTCCCTTAAAAAGCTCCACCAACGCAGCGCGTTCTTCGGCTGTTGTAAACAGATCCCTTACGCGCTGATCAGCAAAAACTCCCCATAAAGCATCTGTAACTCTTTCTTCAAATTTTTCTCCTGGTTGAATAGATAAAACCGCATCCTTCAAGTTCTGTGCTATTTCTCTTCTCGCCACCAGATCCATAGAACCCAATCTGCTTAACACTTTTCTTTTGGCTTGTTGGAGTAAATCCGTGGTAATAGCAGTAAGCTTTAAAGAAGCGCTTAAATTCGGGATCTGGATCTCTCCTCTGGCTGCTTTTTCTAAAAATACCCTATATTCATCAAACTTGGCAACCGCATCTGCTTCTGTCTTGGCAGATTCCCCAATCAAATCCATAGTTGCATAAATTCCTTTGCCTGCCATTTTTTGTACTTTTCCCACCGCTTTTTCAAGCGTAGGTGCAATTACAAAACGTCTGGTGATCTGCCCTACTGCAAAGTTAAATAAAGGACGCAACTTAAAACCAAAAGATACATACCAGGGAAGAAGGTGTCTGACATCCTGGCTCTGCTTATAAAAACCAAGCATTGCTTCTTTTTTTCTGGTCTCACTAATTCCACCATTTATTAAATTTTCTATTTGGCGGCTATTAAGATCCGGACGGAACCTTAGTTTTTCTTCTTGGGGATTCTCAAAAAACAATTGCCAACCAAAGTCTTCCGGCCCAAACACCTTTAAAACATCCGTCCTGTTAACTTCGGTTTTACCCAAATGTGACACCACTGCAGCTCTTAAAGCTTTGCCGGATTTAATTTTCCCATGGTCCGCCACCAATTTACTTATACCGTCACTAAGTTTTCCCTCACCCATCCCTATCCGCACCATTTTATCCCTCCAAAAATTGAGAGTAAAAAACCTACGTATGGAAGGATCAGAAACGTGCGCAAAAACCTCACTTGCAAGATCAAACATCTTTGCTTTAAAAACATCTCTAATCGGCACCAAAACAGGGATAGAGCTGGAGGCCCTATCAGCAGCAGCTGCTCTCAGTATAGCCGTAGCGCCTGGTGGAATAATTGCTCTCACCAGTTTTTGACCTGCTGCTCTCCAAGATGCTGGAATAATAGAATCTCCGGCCATAATTTACATCCCTCCGCACAAATAAAAGGATTAACAAACTGACATTCATTTATCGGAAGGTAAAATGAGAAATTTCAGATTTTAAGGGGCTTTTTAGGAAAATTTGCAGGGAAAAATATCTCGACAAGCTCGATATAAATGGGCGGCCTAGGGGAATCGAACCCCTGATAGCAGAGCCACAATCTACCGTGTTACCGCTACACTAAGGCCGCCACGCTAACGGGCCCGAGAGGACTTGAACCTCCGGCCAACAGATTAGAAATCTGTTGCTCTATCCAACTGAGCTACGGGCCCATGTAATAAACAAAAAAGCGGGAGACGGGTCTCGAACCCGCGACCTTCTGCTTGGCAAGCAGATGCTCTACCAACTGAGCTACTCCCGCATAGCGCGGTATTATACCATGGGCGAGAGAGGAGTTGAACCTCCAAGCCTTTCGGCACACGGTCCTAAGCCGTGCGTGTCTGCCAGTTCCACCACTCGCCCGTGGAGAGAAAATTATACCACAAATATGAAATTTGTCGGCAAACATAGCGATACAACAAGGAGAGGAACAAAAGTATGTCTGCACGTTTTTTTATAATCCGAACGGGTTTTGACCCCAAAAGGCTGGACGACCCTGTTTCAATCGAAAAAACACTGCGCAGGTTAGCACGTGAAGCACGCGCACACGCAAAAGCAGACGAATCTGGATTTAAAGTTGGCGCAGCCGGGCTGGTACAAGGACCAGGAACAAAACCAGCCGTTGTTCTGGGCTGGAACGATGAAACCGAAAACGGTAACGGGCTACATGCAGAAGACAGCATGGTAGCAAAAATGGCTCCAAATGAAAGATTTTTAAGACTCCTTGTAGTAGGACAAAATGAACAGCTTCTCACTCCCTGCGGAAACTGCCGCGACGTTTTAGCCAAAAGAACAACAGAAGTATCCGAAATTTTAATACAGCCAAATCCATCTACCCCTCCTTTTTGGTTCAAAGTAAATGGACTTTTGCCCAACACCCATGTCCCTTGGGGAGATATTACCACTACTTCTGCGGACAGTGATGATCACCGCCTCTTTACTGAAGCATTAAGGCTTATGAAAGACAGGCCCTATAATCCCCATAGGCAGAGAAAATTTGAAGCAGTGGCTATATTAAGCAGAGAAGGGAATGTTTATCCTGCTACTTCCCTGCCAAACGCTTCATATCATAACCAGTCAGCCGTAGGAAGCGGGATTGGAGCAACAGACAGTGCCAGGGAAAGATATATTGTAAAAGTCTTATCTATAAGCAGTGAACAAGGATTAGAAAAGCCGGTTTTTCCGTCCGGAAGGTGTTTACAGCAGCTTTACGAATTTGGCCAAGTACACGGCAACGATATTGCAGTGATCGCTGCCCACCCCTCAGGGAAAAGCTGGCTTGCAATGTTGAGCAATTTATTCCCATATCCCTTTGGGCCAAGGGATGTAGGGATAAATGTTGCCCAATACACTTAGTGTAAATCCCTGGCTTGTTTATTCTTTTCAAACCTTCTAAAATAGCCAAACGAGTTAATACACATGAACAATAATTTTCTTCCCATAGATAAAAACGACTTAAAAAAACGGGGCATCAAACAATTAGACATCATCCTGGTTACAGGCGATGCGTACATCGACCATCCCAGCTTTGGTGCAGTTCTGATCGCCCGCTATCTCGAAGCAAACGGTTTTACAGCAGGGATCATTGCACAACCGGATTGGAAACGTGATGAAGACTTCCTAAAACTCGGCACCCCTCGCCTATTCTTCGGCATATCTTCCGGCAACATGGACTCAATGGTTGCAAATTATACTGCAGATAAGAAGATCAGGCGCAACGATATGTACACTCCAGGTAATGTTTCCGGCCATCGTCCGGACAGAGCAACAATCGTTTATACAAATAAAGTAAAAGCCCTTTTCCCTGGAGTCCCCATAGTTCTTGGAGGAGTAGAAGCAAGTTTAAGAAGATTTGCACATTACGATTATTGGGACGACAAAGTAAGGCGTTCTCTGATATTTGATGCCAAAGCAGACTACCTTACCTATGGGATGAGTGAAAATGGGATTCTCTCTATCGCTAATACAATAAGACATGGAACACAGATCACAGAGTACGGAACACCGAACACAGCTACTATCATAAAAGACATCTCCGACTACAAAGATGCATTGATGCTGCCATCGTTTGAAGAAGTATCTACAAGCAAAGAAAAATACGCCGAAGCCTTTAAATTGTATTATTTAGAAGGAAGAAAAAAACACCCGCGTATTATCATCCAGCCCTGCCAAGGAAGATACTTGGTAGTGTTTCCACCGGAAAACCTGAGCGAACAGGAATTTGAAGCGCTCTTCGAATTGCCGTTCGTACGCGCTCCACATCCAACCTACAAAGGAAAACCGATCCCAGCCTGGGATTTTGTAAAGTTTTCTACAGTATCGCACCGCGGCTGCTTTGGAGGATGCTCTTTTTGTGCAATCTCACAGCATCAAGGCAAATATATAACCAGCAGAAGTTTGGAATCGATCAAAAAAGAGGTCACAGAACAGATTATGACCCAACCGGATTTCAAAGGACAGATATTAGACATCGGCGGACCAACCTCTAATATGTATGGCATTACTTGCAACAAAGAAGAAGGATGTACCAGGGCCAGCTGTATTTACCCAACCATCTGCCAGCACTTAAAAGCTTCCCAAAAACCAGTCTTAAAACTTTTGAAAGAAATCAGGCAACTCCCTGGAGTCAGTAATTTATTTATTGGATCAGGCATAAGATACGACTTAGCACTCTTAGATGAAGAGTATATGGAAGAGTTAGTTGGATACCATGTGGGAGGACAGTTAAGTGTGGCTCCTGAACACATTTGCGAAGAAGTACTCTTGATGATGGGAAAGCCCGCGTTTAAAAAGTTCCTGGAATTTAAAGATCGATTCGAAGCTTTGAGCCAAAAACACAGCAAGAAGCAATTTCTTATCCCCTACTTTATCTCTTCTCACCCTGGAAGCACCTTAAAACATGCACTAGAGCTGGCCTGGTTTCTAAAAAAGAATAATATCAAAGTAGAACAAACCCAAAACTTCACTCCCACCCCCATGACCACAGCCACCTGCATGTATTACACGGGGATTGATCCATTTACAGGCAAGAAAGTGCATGTGCCAAAAGGAGAAGAGAGGAGTTTTCAAAAAGCATTGCTGCAGCCAACGCTGGAAAAAAATTTCCGGCTGGTAGCAAAGGCGCTAAAGCAATTGGGGCAATCAAATTTACTAAAGCACTTGACTCGATAGAGCTGGAAACCTGCGACTGAACGTCGCGGTTTCCAGAAAGATTCTAATTGGAAACCGAGGCATTTAGCCTCAGGTTTCCAACTCCCTTGAACATCTTTGTTTAATCGTATAAAATAAAACAAAATAAAAACAAAGGAGCAACATCATGGCAACTAAAAAGAAAAAAACTGTTAAAGCAAAGAAACTGGCAAAAAAAATAAAAGGCACAAAAAAAGCAAAAGCCGTAAAAAAGGTGAAAATCCGCAAACCTAAAATTACGGTTTTAGGAAAGGTTGATCATTTTTACGACAAAATCAGCGTAGTCACTTTTAAAGTAAAAAATCCCTTCAAGGTAGGAGACGTAATACATGTCCAAGGACACACCACGGATTTATACCAAAGAGTAGAATCGATCCAGATCTATCACGATACTGTTGCCAAAGCCAAAAAGGGTGATGAAGTAGGCATTAAACTAAAAACCAGAGCCCGCGAACACGATATCATCTCACTAGCCACTGAACAAGATTTGGCACAAAGCAGGACTTTGCCTCTTTTTGTGGGATTTTCCGCTCCAGCAAAACCTGTAAATCCCAAACCTGCTCCGCAAATTACTGCCAAACCAGTAACACAACCCACTCCTCCACCACCTCCTCCAACCATCGCTCCTAAACCAGCAGCAAAACCAGTAGTGGACAAAAAACCGGGGAATCCTTATGACAATGTGAAGTTTCTTAAGTTTTAGAGGAACGTTTTTTTTCTACAGAAAAACCAAAGTGGCCTAAGTGTTTGCCTACCAGATAATAATGGCCGTGGCTGTAACAGATCGGTTCCGCTTTACGCAGATCAAAATCCCCTTTAGTGGTTACAAATTCCTTGTCTATATGCACACAAAGTACTTCTGCTATAAACATGGTATGAGAACCTAAGGGCTTCATCTCTTTAACTCTGCATTCAATATTCACCGGGCTTTCGGCAATGATTGGAGCTTTTACTTTGGAGCCCTTAACTGCAGTAAGTTTTAACCTTTCAAACTTGTTTACTTCTCTACCCGACCGGACCCCACAAAAATCCGTTGCGAACGCTAGCTTCCTAGTAGTCAAATTGATAACAAACTCTCCGGTTCTTTTGATGATTTCATAAGAGAGGCGTGAAGGACGGATGGAAACATAGGTCATGGCAGGTTCAGAACAAATGGTACCAGTCCAGGCAATGGTTAAAATATTGTAATTTTCCAGCTTGTCTCCGGAAGAGACCAAAACAGCAGGTAAAGGATAAAGCATGGTCCCTGGTTTCCAGATTTCTTTGCTCATAAAAAAACTCCTTGTGGATTTATCATATCACAAAAAAACATGATAAATAAACACCATTATCTGCAATTAAGCCTCAACAACAACGATAAAACAACAGGAGAAACTCATGGGAAGATTACAAGTAGAAAGACCCCCTATTGCTTATCCTCAAAGAAGAAGAGGAGACTTTCCTGTTCGAACCGGGGATATAATAGATTTAGCAAAAGTAGTGTCCATAACACATCATGGAGCATTTATTGATTTAGGCTTTAACAAAGACGGACTCTTAAAAAGAGGCTGCGGCCAGTTAAGACCTGGTTCTTACGTAAAAGTGAGAGTCGAAAGAGTAATCCTAAGACAAAACAAACCACCTTTGATTGAACTTAGGCTATTGGATATACACCATGGCATAGTAATAAATAACGGACATTTAAAAGCAGAAACCGGCGTGTTGGTTGGAGCAGAAGATCGCGCGCTTGAACGTTATTACACCTTTAGGCTCCAAAGAACCAGTCAATGGGTAGATATTCCTCTCTCTCTAATCGCCCAAAAAAACATTGGCAAACACAAATTAGCAGTTGTAAGAATAGGTGCTTTTTGTGGAATAGCTAAAAGAGAATTGGCTTTTGACGCGGATTTTATACCTTGTGCCAATCAACTAGCAGCTGCAGTTAAAAGAGTAAGAGATTTTATTGCAAAACCCAGCGTATCCAGGCTACTTCCAGAAGACCTTCCCGGAGATATGACCAATGGCCATATTGCAGTAAGAATTACAGCAGCTGAACCTCTTGATGGAACCGGATACTTTCCCAGCGGCATTGCTCTTTTAGAAGGAGAAACTGAACTGGATAGAATAAAAGCTAGCTTTCAAAGAGGGGCTGCAGTTCATTTTTATTTACAAATGGATCCAAACGTAAACGGAAACGGAAAAGAAGAACCACTGGAATTAACCCTTGTGCAGTATCTAGCCCAACATCCCCTGCAAGCAATCCTATTATAAAAAATTGCGCCACGAAGGAATCGAACCTTCAACCTTGACATTAAGAGTGTCCTGCTCTGCCAATTGAGCTAGTGGCGCCTTTTATTAACTAACAACTTACAACTGACAACTAACAACCAAAGGAAAATATTCAATAAAAAAAATAACTTGCGATATAGGGTTTAATTTACCTGCGCCAGGCAGGAATCGAACCCGCGACCTACTGCTTCGAAGGCAGCCGCTCTATCCAACTGAGCTACTGGCGCCTATCTTACTAACAAACAACTAACAACTTACTACTTACAACCAAAGGAAAATATTTAATAAACAGTTGTAAGTTGTTTGTCGTTAGTTGTCAGTTAATTTAAGCGGGAGACGAGATTCGAACTCGCGACCCTCACCTTGGAAGGGTGACGCTCTACCAACTGAGCTACTCCCGCATAGAATCGGAGCGACTGGATTCGAACCAGCGACCCCCTGGTCCCAAACCAGGTGCTCTACCAAACTGAGCCACGCTCCGCCAAACGTTTGGAAATTCTACTATATCAGAGAGAGGAAAGCAATCTTTCAACTTTGCGAAAAGCGCGGCCGCGATGACTAAGCCTGTTCTTCATAACCGGAGACATCTGTGCAAAAGTCTTCTTGTAGCCGGTAGGTACAAAAACCGGATCATAACCAAACCCATGCTCCCCTCTCATCTCCCCAATAATCCTCCCCTTCACAATTCCAACTGCAATTTTGTGTTTTCCATTTGGCCAAACAATAGCTACATTGCAAACAAAAGCTGCTTTACGATTTCCCTTACCCTTCATGAGCCTCAATAGTTTTTTACAGAGTTTTTCAGATGTGGGGTTTGGTCCTGCAAAACGTGCGGATTTTACTCCTGGCCTGCCACCTAAAGCATCTACAACTAATCCCGAGTCATCTGCCAAAGCAATGCTATCTGGTTCTAATTTGACTGCTTTGGATTTTTTAAGAGCATTGGCTTCAAAGGTTTTACCGTTTTCATTCACTTCAATCTGCGCAGCCAAAATCTCACTGCCAAAAATCTGCCGAATCTCACGGAGTTTATGCTGGTTAGTAGTTACTAAATAGATTTTCACTGAATTTCCCATCTAAAACTGGCGGCTGCCGTCTGGCTGGTACCACCAGGTAAAATTCACCGATACCCCCGGATTAAACCCCGTTACTTGCACTTTGCCATATTTCCCATCCAAAGTTAAAAATGCATAGTAATGGCCAACTACCATAGGAGCGATAGTTCCACTCCCAGGAGAAAGTATTGGGGCAGAAGAAAAGTTGGCAGCACCAACATCTACTACTGCACATTTATCCGAATATTCAACCCTAAAAGAATTTCCAACCGCATAAAAGAAATCTGTTTTAGTAGGATCAGTAGTAACTCCTCCTAAAGAAAAGCTAAAATTCTCTCCAACATTTAAACTTGCTGTTCCATTGGAAACTACTCCCCCACTTGCCGCAGGCCCCCTCCCCGCAATAATATCTTCGATATCGAAACCTTGGCCAACGTTTCCAGAAGATTCTTTGATGTTCGAAACATCCGGCACATAGCTGGTAAGAGTTTTTTCTATTTCTGAAATCATCGATCTGACCGTGTAATCATTGCTTCCTATCTGCTTATAATAATCTGTTTCTATTGCTCCTGCTGCATTTTGGCCTGCCAAATACGCATAGGACTGGTCTGCTTCGCTCTTATTAGCAATAGTACTATCTTTTCTATCCAGGGTAGACAAATAGAGCGACTTAGCAGTGGCAATATTATTTTGCGCAATCGCCATCTTAAAATAGCTGTTAATAGTATTCATGTCCCTGAGGATTTCTTTTGACTTGGAAAGGCAAAATCTAAGGCGATTCCCCTGGAGACCTATTTCAGCCTGCCTACGATTTTCAATCTCCTGTCTCTGTTGCTGCTGGGCTGCTATATCTTCACTTATTTTTACTTGGCTGCGCTCATTGGCAGCTTTTCTCTCCAGCTTCTCCAATTTATCCCTAAATTCATCTACCAAATCCGCATAAGGCAAAAACTCATCTGCAATCTGACCAGAGAAGTCATAACACAAAAGACTTACATTGTTATAATAAGCCCCTAAGGCTTTATCCTTATAACTTGCTTTCATAAATCCAAAAGTCTTATTGGTTTCAATCGTCAATTGGCGCAACGCTGCCACGTTTTTCTGGTAAAAAGCTAAATCATCTTCCATCTTCTTGACGCGTTTATCAAAAAAATCAATCTCTGCACGAGAAGTAACGCCCCCACCACCACTTTGGTAACCAGGGAATGGAATCTCATCAATAGGCGCAATTTTGCGAATCCTGTTCCCATCCATAAAGCTGCCAGAGACATAAACCGAACCATAAAATTTTTCAATAGTTTTGCGTTCTGGAGAAGCAAGATAGCCGCTATTAACAATTTTTTCGCGCAAATATCCAATCACCGGAATATCAAATTCCTGATAAGCAGCCACCAAGTGTCTCGTTAAAACTCGATCGTCTAAATAATTAGAAACCCCCAATCCTTTCGCCAATTTATTAGTAGCATCATAAACAGCAGCGCCTCCCCTTTCCATCCCCGCTCCTTTATCTAACATGCTTAATATCTGTCCGGCTGAACCCTGCTTTTGAACTTCTTTATAAGATGTTATTAACTCTGCATAAAGGTCTTTTATTTCTCCAAAACCTTTGGCAATCTTAGAATATAAAGCCGATACGTCTGCAACTTCTTTTATGTCCCGGTCCAGATCAGCCAAGACCGGCCCTTTTTCTGCAAGGAGTTTTTTCCACTTATAGGCATCATCACTGGCTTTCTTTTCCCTCTCTTCAACTGCTTGTTTGACACCCTTTAATTTTTCCCTGGTCCCGTAATCATATTGCTCAAAACCGGTCATTTTGATTGCCGCAAGCTTTTGCCTGACTGCTGTTAATATATTTTGGTTACCAGCAAAAGATGCATCAAAATCACTATCTACTTGCTTAACAAAGCCTAGAAAATAAACCCTTCCCTCATCCAAACTTTTAGCTGCTTCAGCTTGCCATTTAAGCTGGTCCGCAGAACCATATTTTATCCCTGCATCCAAAGCATTGTTAACCCCTGGCTGCCAAAAAAGGTTATTACTCAAGGCATAAATCAAGTCATTTAAGCAAGAAAGGATCTGATCTCTTCCATAGCCATAAGTAGGTACTTCAGCCCTTAAAGAATAATCGGACAAATTCGGTTCTTTCCAATTCTTTGAGCGTTCATTTATAATTTGCGCCAAACTTTTATACTGTTTGCCCAATAAACCTGCTATTTCATTAAACAGGACATCGTTTGCTTTTAATATCGCTTCAGCTGCTTTTTTCTGCTGATCATTGGGATTTGCATTTGAAGAAGGAGGCGGAATTTGGATCGCAGGCCCCACCCCAGCCGGCTTTAAGCCTTGTTGTCCTCTTACAATATCTATTTGGCTTTTAAAACCACCGCTTAACCATTTTGAGTCCCTAAAAGCTCTTTTTAGCGCTTCTTCATAATCCCGCTGCAGCCGTACCCTGCGTCTAAGCTCTTCTTCTGCATTCCTGATATATTCATCCAAATCCCTCACTAAGGTTGTATAGTTATCGATAACCTTTTTATATCCTTTGGCCAACTTAGCCTGGTAGACAAAAATGTCGGAATCTTTCATCCCCCCAGGCTGTTCTGCAGCTTTTTTAGCTTCTTGCAAAGCATCGTCCAGCTCTTTCATAGCAGGATCAGATTGCATTTCCCTTAAGCGCTTGACCATTTTGCTCTCTACTGCCTTGTCTCCCCCAGCAGTGATAAAGTTCTGCATGATATTGCTGGTTAGCTCTGTAATGGCTCCGGCTATCCCATTAAAAGCTATAGGAGTAAAAATATTGGTACCAAAAGCTTTAAACAAAATAACCCAGCCATTTATAGTCACGGCCCTTTTAATTTTCTGCTGATCATCTTTTGCAACACTCAGTGCATCTTCTATTTTGGCTTTTTGCTGTTTTACTTTTTCTAAATTATCAGCAAAAAACTTGATCGAATTATTAATGGAAAATGAAGGAAGCCCGGTCGGAGCAGGGGGAATATCGGTTTTTCCTTCTCTAAGCATCCTATCAGCATCAAAATCAATGCGGCTCAAATCGCTCTGCACATCCTGGACCTGCTGGCTAATCTGTTCCTGGTAGCGCGGATCGTTAAATCTCTGAAAATAATCAGGGGAAGAAGCCTCTTGGATAAGCTTGTTATAATCAGAACTAAAACTTTTAACCTGGTCATTAATTTCACCAAAAGCACTGTTCCCTATAAATAACAAACAAATAAAACCGATCAAAAATAATTTTGCGGCCCTCATAAATACCTCCCTATTTTTCAGAAACCGTAAGCAAGTGCAAAAGTGACGTTTTGGGTTACTGTATCTGCAGAACTGTTCTGCGCATTCACTTTTTGATAATAATTTAAGGCCACATTTGCTTTACCGAACCTCAGGAAAGAGTGTTCAAAACCCAACGAAAGGTTATAAGCATTGTAATCGCTCTGTGAAGAACTGGGACTCAGATAGTTTTTGAGCTCATAGCCGCCGGTCAATGCTCCTCCTAAGTTCTCCAAAATCGGCCAACTGTAGACCAAATCCAGTTGGTTTCTGGTAGCATTCTGGTTCCAACTGGAAGGATAATTATCTAAAGTAAATCGCTCACCCAAAGAAATTGCAGAACCAGGATAAAGCTGCAGTTCGTACTTCAGCCCAAATAAGTTGTGCAAATAACTGGAAGTATCGGTAAGATAGAAAGTTCTCTCTAAAAGATCGTTTAACCGAATACTTTGATTATCCGCAAAAACATAATTACAATCCCCTTGCAGGTCTAGTTTGGAATAATTGGAACCCTGGTTTTGAAAATTACGCGCTAGAAACCCGGCCTTAACCAGCAGGTTTATCGCTTTGGTAAGAGGCTGGCTAAAACTCTGTGCAATACCATAATGCCAATAACTATTGGTAGCATTGGAAGGGGCATTATTATTGATCAGGTCAACATCGTAACGCAATTTCCCTACCTGGTAATTAACATTTAATCCGGTTTTATTGTAGGCCGAAGCAAGGCTATCGGGATAACTCCTGCCATCAAAACTTAATTTGGATCCCCACTTTTGGTCTTTGGCCAGTTGTTCATCATATCCAGCGCTAAACAACAAATCGGAAAATTGGTTGCTAGAAGTATTTGCCCCCTGATAAGCAATGCCGCCATCCGCAAGTACTGTTTGGGTAGCGCTTAAATTATTTTGGTACCCAGCTCCTACTTGAGTAATGCTGTAATTCAACCCGTTCTGGTTGGCCCAATTTTGAATCTTGTGATCACCCTTGATTGTAACATTTGAGCTATCATCAATGGCTTGGACATAATTAAGAGCTATCCTAGTTTCGGTATTAGCATTAGCAGAATTTGAGGTATCGGTAAAAGGTTTGACGCTTAAACCTGCATTAAAGTTGCCTAATCCAAGCTTAGAAAAATAATTTAAGCCAAGATCCAGGTTTTGCGTTTGGTTGCTCAAAAGCTGTAAAAAACCAGCTCTCCCTGTAAACTCAAGCCTGGACGCATCGTCCAACAGATAATTAATTCGCACCCCACCATCCAAATTGCGGTCAGAAGAGATTGAACCCTGGGGCCGATTATTCATTACAAAACCCGCATCCGCCAAAACCTCCATGTTTTTTTTGCCGCTGGCAACTGCAGCATCAATTTTTTGTCCTAATTCAACAATGTCTTGATTTAAAACCTGATAAGCATCTGCAGCTTTTTCATATTGTTCAGTAAGTTTAAAATCAAGGATAATGGCCCCTTTCTCAAGAAACAATGAGTCCAACTTGTCAGATAAAGAAGCAATATGCTCTTTTACTTCCTGCAGCAAATCTTTAGCACGCGGATTCTCTCCTCTGGCAAAAGCCTCTTTTGCTCCGCTTAAATCAAATTTAGCCAATACAGCATCCTGGGAAGCTTGATCTAAAAGGACTTGGACTCTGGCTGTATCTGCAAAAGATGGAAAAGCTAAAAACAAAATAAATAAACAGGAAAGTAGGGCAAGGCCTTGTGCCTTGCCGAACGTTCGGAAAGCCACAAGGGCTTTCCCTACAATAATATCAGCAATTGGTTTTTTGAGAGCACTCATTTTAATCTTCTCAAAGCCTTCTGCCCAATATCGTTACGATACTGCATCCCATCAAAAGAGATTAATTTTACTGCTTTATAAGCCTTGGTAATCGCAGTATTAATGGTGTCGCCCAATGCAGTTACTCCCAACACCCTCCCGCCAGTTGTAACAACATCTTCTTTAGCTAGTTTGGTCCCCGCATGGAAAACAGTAATACCATCTAATGCTTCGGCTAAGTTAATGCCATGGATAGGAATCCCTTTACGATAAGAACCAGGATAACCTTCGGAAGCCAAAACCACACAAACCGCAGGTTTACTACTCCACTCAAGTTTAACCTGGCTTAAGCATTCATCAATGATAGCTTCCATAATATCTATGAGATCTGTTTCAAGACGAGGCAGGACCACTTGCGTTTCCGGATCACCAAAACGGCAGTTAAACTCGAGCACTTTGGGGCCATCCTTTGTAAACATTAGCCCTACATATAAAACACCTTTATATTTTATATCTTCTTTATTTAAAGCATTTAAAACCGGATCCAAAATCTCTTTTTGGATCTTGGCCATACCATATTCTTCTACTACCGGAGCTGGGCTATATGCCCCCATTCCACCGGTATTAGGACCTTTGTCACCATCAAAAATCCTTTTATGATCCTGGGAGGCAACCATAGGAACAATCGTCTTCCCATCAACAAAAGCCAAAATCGAGGCCTCTTCACCTTCCAAACATTCTTCAATCAAAACTTGGCTTCCAGCTTCTCCAAACACTTCCTTTCGCAGCATCTGATCAACCGCATCTTCCGCATCATCAATATTTTCACAAACTACTACCCCTTTACCCGCAGCCAAACCATCTGCCTTGACCACCATTTTCTGGATCAAACCGTGCTTTACTTCCATCTCTTCTAAATGCTCAATGGCATCGTTATAATCATCAAAAACCTTTGCCTGTGCCGTGGGAATGGAATATTTAATCATCAATTGCTTGGCAAATACTTTGCTCCCTTCCAAAAATGCCGCTTTTTCCGAAGGGCCAAAAACCCGCAGTCCAGCTTTTTCAAACTCATCTACAATACCCAAAGAAAGAGGTGCTTCAGGCCCTACTACCGTAAGATCTATTTTGTTTTTTAAGACGAACTTTTTTAGCTCTTCAACATCTTCCGCGCTAATATCCACTAACTCTGCCAAAGCCGCCATCCCGGCATTACCTGGAGCCGCATAAATCTTTGTTACTTTTGGGCTTTGTGAAATTTTCCACACCAAAGCGTGCTCCCTGCCGCCTGAACCTACCACCAAAATTTTCATAATAAAGCTTCCCTTCTAATTGCTTCCGCTTTCCCTGATATCTACCATAGATAATTGCGGATTTTCATATCCGCCATAGTCATTTAGAGATAAATTATAAGCGATATCATAAGTTTTGTCCAAATCCAATACTTCTGCTAAAATGCCAAAACCAAAGCCAATTGCTTCCATGCTCTTTTCCCCATCGCTAAAAACAAACTTCAGATGCATTCCTTTTGCCCCAACTTTTCTTAGATCAGTTAATATCACTTCCCTGCTCATAAAAACCGGAACAGGATTTCCTTCACCGTAAGACTCCAAACGCCCGAGCTCTTTTATGAAAACAGAAGCAATCTCCGTAAAATGGAGTTCCAAATCAACCCCCAACACAGGGACCAATAGTTCTGCTGACAACTGTTTTTCCGCAGCTGCCTGCAACCTTTCCTTTAATTCGCCAAGTTTAGAGGTTTCAATGGAAAACCCGGCTGCTCCTTCATGACCGCCAAAATCCAGAAACAAATCTTCCGCATGTTTCAAAAGCGCAAAAACACTAAAGCCTTCAATGCTTCGTGCTGATCCTCTGGCTACCCCATTTTCCACCCCCACCAAAACTACCGGACGATAGCATTCTTCAGCTACACGGGAAGCAACAATTCCTATCACACCCGGATGCCACTGTTTCCCGGCTAAAAAGATGACTTTATTCTCCCTGCTTCTCTCTTGTTCAATCAAAGCAAAAACTTCTTCCCTAATGTCCGAACCGATTCCCTGGCGCCTGATATTGATCCGGTTCAGTTCCGCTGCAATCTGCTGGGACTCAAATGGATCTTTGGAAAGCAGGAGTTCCGCCGCGGAACTGGCGTGCTCAAGTCTTCCTGCGGCATTGAGCCGCGGCGCCAAACCAAAATTAATTTGATGGGAACCAATGCTTTTGCTGATTTTGGCCACTTCAATCAAATGTTTTATCCCCAACCTTTTTTTCTGATTTAAAAGCTGAAGCCCCTGGTAAACAAAAATCCTGTTTTCACCTGTTAAAGGGACTACGTCTGCAACTGTGCCAAGCGCTACCAAATCCATAAGGTTTACCAAAGCCTCTTTATCTTTTAGTCCAGCGGATTTAAAAAGCGCCCAAGCCAGCTTAAACGCAACCCCCACCCCAGCCAATGTCTTGGAAGGATGAGGTTCCTTAATCAATTTGGGATCCACTATCGCAAAAGCAGGCGGGAGAGTTGGAGGGATATTATGATGATCGGTTACCACCACCTCCATCCCCAAAGACTTTGCTAACCCAATTTCGGCTACATTACTAACCCCGCAATCTACAGTAACAATCAAATTCACTTTTTCCGCACTTAATTTGCGGATAGCTGTTTCATTGAGACCATAACCTTCATCGTAGCGGTGAGGAATATAGTAAGAGACATCCATACCTAAATATTTTAAGGTTTCCACCAAAAGGACCGTGGCAGTAACGCCATCCACATCGTAGTCGCCGTAAACCGCAACTTTTTCTCCTCTTTCCCTTGCAGTCAAGATACGCGCCGCAGCTTCTTTCATGTGAGGGATTTCAAAAGGGTCGCGCAAATAGCTGAGTTTTGGGGAAAGAAACTTTTCCGCTTCTTCAATACCTGTAATCCCGCGATTGAGTAGGATTTGAGCAAACATGGGGGAAACTTTAAAATGGGAAGAGAATGATTTTTGTCTTTCCGGATCCTGTTTTGCTAATTGCCACTTTTTATTGAAGTAAGACACATCTCCCTAGTCTTTCTTAATGAGGATCAGTTTCTGGCCGTATTCCACGGGCTGTCCGTTTTCCGCCAAAATCTTGACCACCGTACCGGAAATCTCTGTTTCAATCTCGTTAAAAAGCTTCATTGCTTCCACAATGCAAACCATCTTCCCGGCTTCAACTTTTTGGCCTACTTCCACAAAAGGAGGTGAATCCGGTGAAGGAGCACGGTAAAAAGTCCCGACCATTGGGGAGGTAACTGCTACCAGCCCATCTTCTAAAGCTAACGCGGGCTCGGTTTTTACTCCCTTTTCCGGGGCTACAGGAGCATGGCTGGTTACTTTTCCATGCTCATTTTTTACTTCTACTCTTACCCCTTTTTCTTCTACAGAAAGGCTGGTAATCCCTTCTTCCTTCAAGGTTTTAATCAGTTTTTTTATTAAATCAAAATCTACCATCATTAAACTCCTTATCCGTTAATTTTAAGCCCTGCCCAGATACTTCCCTTCCCTGGTATCAACCTTAAGCGTATCTCCCACATTAATAAAAAATGGGACCTGAACTACAAGACCGGTTTCAAGTGTAGCACTTTTACCGCCTGAAACAGTATCTCCTTTTACCCCCGGAGGAGTTTCTGTAACCTTAAGCTCAACTGCCATTGGGATTTCCACATCCAATGCTTCTTCCCCAAAAAACAGGACCGTAGCAGTGGCTCCCTCCCTAATATACTTAACATAATCCCCTATTTTTTTTACTTCCAAAGCAACTTGTTCAAATGTAGTTTGGTCCATAAAATGGAAAAAATCGCCGTCGCTATACAAAAATTGCATCTGCTTATATTCAATCCGTGCAGGCTCAACCATTTCACCAACATTAAAGGTCTGTTCAGTAATCGCGCCGTTGCGTAGGTTCTTCATTCTAATCTTAACACGCGCTTGCTGCGCCCATTTGATGTGGTTATATTCTATTGTCTTATAAAGCTGGCCCTTCATTTCGAAGGTAACCCCGGGCCTAAGTTCTGTTACACCTAACGCCATAAACATCTCCCTAGGATATCCCCAGATTAAAATCTGGGGAATTTCAAACATGGATTCCCCAGACTTCAGTCTGGGGTGCATCCCTACGGATCTCAGGTTCATAGTTTACTATACAGAAAAGGGCTTTTCAAGAGAACCAGGCACTAGACAAGGGGCAATCTTTGCCCAAAAAGGGGAATGTTTGGCTTCTACCAAAGCTGTTTCTTTATCCGGCTGGCTACAATTAACCCGCTCTCCCCTAAAAATACCCCCTTTGGCAGGACACCAATGGCAAAAACCAGCCAACACACAATCATTGCACAGATAATTCTTATCCGGCTTCCAATTCTCTACCAGAGCCCTCATTTTTTCCCAGCCTTTTTTAAAGCTCCCCTTTAGAATATTATATTCAGGGTAATGGATTTCCAGGCAAAAGTTCATCTCCCCATAAGGAGAGATAGAAACTTCAGTCTGTCCTGCACCGCACCTGAACAATGGTTTCTTTCCTACCCTTTTTGGATCCCACCCTTCCACATCCCGCTCATTTACGACTTTGGGACGTGAAGCAAGCTTCTTTTTAATTTGATAAAGCTCTTCAGGGTCTACACCGCAAAGCACTACTGTAGAAACATCCCCATCCACCTTGGGGCTAATGCTGGGACCGTAGCGGAACATAGTATCAAATTTTTCTGCCAGTTTTTTAATCATCAGAAACTCATCTTTGTTTGCTTTCATCAAAGTTGCCTTAATCTGAACATCTATCCCCTCATCTTTCATATATCTGATTGCGTTCATGACTCGTTTGAAGCTCCCTTTTTTCCGAGTTATCTTCTCAAAGGTTTCTTCGGTCGCACCCAAGACAGAAACATCTACGCGGTTTAGGCTAGTACCAAGAGACGCAATCCTGCGGGCAATCTTTTTATCTACTAAATAACCATTGGTTAAAAGTGTAATTCTAAAGCCATTAACTTTGGCATAATCTAGGATCTCAAAAATATCTTTTCTCAAGAATATCTCTCCACCGGTAAAACCAACATGAAAACAGCCTGCTCCCTTTAATTGATCTAAAACCTGTTTTACTTGTTTGGTGGTTAATTCTTTCTTTTTTCTATCGGGGCAAATGTAGCAGTGTATACAGCGGAAGTTGCATTTATAGGTAAGCTCGAACATGGCTTTAAGGGGGAATTTTTCTTTACGCGCTAAACCATGCATTTTCGCATAAAATTGATCTGATTTTTGTTTTTTGATAGACATGCCAAAAGTCTAACAGCACAAAGATAAAATCACAAGTCAAAAAAACACGAAAAAATACTCCTCAAAAAACTTCCTCGATTAAGAAGATTGAGAACTTGTCGCCATTGTACCCCCACAGACAAAATCTCGATAACACGAAGTATCCCACGCAAATGCATCCGCTCTTGATGCAGCAGCATCAATACAACAGCTCAACACCGCTTGCTCAGGATTCAATTTTACTTTGGTGATCTCGAAATTTTTCCAGGCTTTTTTGCTAATCTTCTTTGCCATAAATTCCCTCCCCTTTTTTTGCTATTTATATTCTACCCCCCCCCCACTAATATTTCAAGGCTAATTTTTGCAGATGCTAAGGCGGACATTTTACTTGACAGCTTGTATTCCCCATAATACAATTAATGCATAGTTTTGTATTACAAGGAGGTTCCTCTATGGACACTAAAGAGAAACTAAAAAAAATATTAACTGAATGGCATGAGTTTAAGCTGCCAAAGATCTATCAAAGAGATTTCACCCCTTCCCTGCTCGAGGGGAACGAAATTCTCTCCATTGTCGGCGCGCGGCGAACAGGTAAAACCTATTTATGCTATCAAATCATTGAGGAGCTCAAAAAAACCTGCCCGGCCGATAACGTAATTTACATTAATTTCGAAGACGAGAGGCTCTCCCCTTTAAGGGGCGATGAGCTCACTCTTTTATGGGAAGTTTATTTAGAGATCTTTGCTCCGGACCTAGACAAAAAGGTTTATATTTTTGCGGATGAAATACATAATGCGGATAATTGGTCAAAATGGGCCAGAAGAATCACCGAACAAAATAAAAACATAAAACTAATAGTCACTGGCTCTTCTTCTAAGCTCCTAAGCAGGGAAATTGCCACTGAACTCAGGGGCAGAACTCTTGGCTTTACCGTTTATCCCTTTAGTTTTCAAGAATATCTCAAGGCACAAAATGTTTATCCTGCCCCCAATGAATTAAAAAGATTGTTTTATGGAAACAAACGAATCCTTTTAAAAAAGCAATTTAATGCCTACTTAAAAAATGGCGGGTTTCCGGCAACTTTAAGAAGCAGTAATTCTACGGAATTGCTTAAAGAATATTACAGGGTGATGTTTTACCGTGATTTAATCGAGCGTTACAAAATCAAGAACATTAAATTGTTTGAGGACTATTTAACCCTTGTGATTGACCAGACCGCTTCCCTTTTTTCTATCTCCTCCACAGCCAAAAAACTCGAAGATTTTGGGCACAGTTTTAGCAAAAATACTTTGAGCAACTTCTCTAGATACGCCCAGGAAATCTTCCTTATATTTGAAGTAAAAAAATATGCCTATAAAATTAAGGAACAGCTTCGTTCTCCCAAAAAAATCTATGCCATTGATCATGGCTTAATAAAAGCCGTTAGATTTTCTTTTGCGCAGGATACCGGCCGATTCCTTGAAAACATTGCTTTTATTGCTTTGGAAAGAAAAGGATATGCCGTTTATTATCACAAAGAAGGTAAAGAATGCGATTTCATCGTCAGCGATAATCATAAGATTATTCGGGCATTTCAGGTTACCAAATCCCTTTCCGATGCCAAAACAAAAAAAAGAGAAATTGACGGACTAATAGAAGCCATGGAAAAATACAACCTAAAAGAAGGAACCATTTTAACTGAGGACGAAAAAGACTCTTTTAAATTTGGGAACAAGACCATTAATGTTCTGCCTCTTTGGCATTGGCTACTAACAACCTGATTTCATTAAGGCACAACAAGTGCGGCTAGGAGGCAGCGGTCGCCTCGTTGATTGAACCGTCACAACCATTAGTACAATGACCCGCGAAAATGGAACCAACGGCCGCTCTAGGCGATCCAACAGCACAACAGCTCAACACCGCCTGCTCGGGGTTCAGCTTTACCTTGGTGATCTCAAATTATTTCCAAACCTTTTTATTGCATTTAGCCATGATCAACTCTCCTTACTTAAATTGCCCTCCCCCAATCGGATCGGAGCAAAAAAGGGTCTATGATTGCGAACTACTTCCACTAGACCCTCCACACAAACCTTCGTCGCCACACTGGTAATGATCCTGGTCTGTACGAGCCAATTCATCACAACAGCTAAGCACTGCTTGTTCGGGATTGAGCTTTACTTTGGTAACTTCGAAATCTTTCCAGACCTTTTTACTTCCCTTTTTTGACATAAACATCCTCCTTTACCCAGAAATTCACGCTCATTTTTAAAAACAGGAACTATCTTTACCTTTGTATCCTGGAACAATTTAGCATTCTTTATATAATAAGCAAAAAATAAATTGTCGTAGCTATTGCCAATACCCTGAGTATAATCAAAAGCAAGTTTTTTTGAAGTTCTTTTGAGCCCAGTTTCCGAAGTAGCTTCCAGTTCGATAAAATAACCCATAAAAGGGAGGCGATCAATCAAGACAAAAACATTGCCCAATTTAAAAGTGTGCCTAATTTTTTCTTTTCTTTTAGCTTCTATAAATCCTAGCTCTTTAAAAATCTCAATTAAACTGTCAACATCCGCAACTTCAGTTTCAATCTCTTCCCGTACCTTGGCCCTGATCTCTCTCTCTACAATTCTTTTTATGGTGATGAGCCCCTTTTTGCCAACCTTCCTTACCCTGACCCCGTTTCCATTTAAATCCAAATAGATATCTGTTTGCGTTTCCTCTCCCAAATCTTCCGCATTAAGCGCCTTTAATCCGCGCAGAATACCTTTTTTATCCTCTATTTTAAATTTTATTTCGTATTCCATAATTAAGATTACTCCGATCAGAAAAAGATTACACAGATCATGAATTTCTGGGTACTATGCGACTGCTTTAATGTTCTTTTCTCTAACGCAAAGAATTAACGATAGTAAATAATAGCAGGAATGGTTGGAGGCTACAAGGTACAGGAACAAAAGTGCGAATTTTTAGCTGGACGATGAGGTCCCATGCGGTTCCCCATCATGTGAGCATGAGATCGTGCACTGACGAAGGCCTTCGTCATACAGATTAGCACGCGCCTCATTATCACAACAACCCAACACCGCCTGCTCGGGATTAAGCCTTACTTTGGTAATCTCGAAATCTTTCCAGGCTTTCTTTGCTATCTTCTTTGCCATAATGTTTTCCCTCCCTTTTTAAACATAAAAACGTATAAACCTAAAAAATTATGAACCAATGAATAATGTTCTTTAGTTCCTGCATTAAGTATAGCAAAAAAAAAATGAGAAACCAGTTTATTTTGGAACACTAGCCAACCGCTTTAATGCCCTTCAGGTCTTTTAACAGCTCTTTAACCTGAGCATCTAATTTGTCTTCTTTTACATCAAATTCTTCAAGCAGTATTCCTTTAATTTCATTAATAGACCTTTTGCCATCTACCAGTTCCCAAAACCTGGCAGCTGTTTCATTGAGCGTATAAATGTAGCTCAAATCATCTGCTGACTTATAAAGCGGCATCAAAATCACTTCCCCCTCAATCTCCCTGGACGCAATCTTGGAACTCTTCTTCAAAACTTCTCCTTTAACCATTTTTTTCTCCTTTCTTTTGCTTTTCTCTCTTCTGCACGGTGTTTAAAAAACTCACTGCAAGCATTAAAACCATTTCCCTCTATGTAGCTCCTACCCGGACACCACCCGCAAAGCTCAAACAGATCACAATCCTTGCAAACAAAATCTTTCCGGCGGTTCATTGCATCAACTTCTTTTTTTATCTTTTCCCAGCAGGACCTCACCCCCTCTTTTAATATATCATGTTTTGGATAACCTATCTCCAAGCAAAAATTCATCTGGCCATAGGGGGTAATTGAAAAAGAATTAACCCCCACCCCGCAATTAAACATCTTACCCCTAACCTTATGCGATTTGGAAGCCGGACGGTTCCCTGTAAACATTTCCGGGTGCACAATCCTCCTTAACCGCTCATGCTCCTCTGCAGCTATAGAAAACTGCTCTACCCACTGCTCATTATGATCCCGGCAAGGTAAAATCTCTCCGTCAATGGTATAAATAACTCCTAGTTCACGAGCAAACTTACTGACCAGAGGAATTTCCTCTTTATTAATATTCATAGTGGTTGATTTTAAGACAAAATCCACTTTTTTCTTTTTTAAGAAATGAACGGCTTTTTTTACCTTGTCAAAAGACCCCTTGACCCCAGTCAGGGTATCAAAAATTTTGGGGGACATGGCATTGAAAGTAATGTCAACCCTGTCCACTCCAATCTTCTTTAGTTTTGAAGCTGCTTTTTCGTCGATTAAATACCCATTCGTCAACAACCCCACCCGGAAACCGGAGCAGCTAGCATAGCCCAAGATCTCAAAAATATCTTTTCTTAGCAATGCCTCCCCACCAGTAAACCCAATATGGTAAACTCCCATCTGCCTTAACTGGTCTAAAATAGAAAAGACCTGCTTGGTGCTTAATTCTTTTTTTGCCTGATGACCACCCGGAAGGTAGCAATGCGGACAGCAAAAATTACACTTGTAAGTAAGCTCAAACATGATGCTGTGAGGATGCCGATTTTCACGAGACCGCTCATAGAGGGTCTTTAAAAACCGCTTTTTCTCTTTTTTATTTGCCAGTTTAATCGCCATGCTTTAAACCCCAAACCTCACAATTCGATTTCCATATCAATAAAAGTTTGTCCTGAATTCTCGTAGGTCTGCTCTGTTCCTTCCTTGGGTTTAAAACCCAACCGATAATAACCCTTAACTGCTGGAACATTATCCTTTCGGACATGGAGATTGATACTTTTGGCACCCGACTGTTTTGCCTGATCAATCTGCACTTCACATATTTTCCCGGCTATCTCCGCCCCACGAAAAGGGACCACCA
>JAPLLA010000017.1:0-15776 GCA_026387795.1 Candidatus Saganbacteria bacterium
CGCGGGTTTCCATTTCACAGAAAAGTCGAGGTCTTGATACCTGATTTCCAAGGAAATTTCGATGCTTTAAATATTGTATTAGCGGCAAATCCGGATGTTTTAAACCATAACGTAGAAACCGTGCCCAGGCTCTATCCAACTGTCCGTCCGCAGGCAAATTACCAGCGCTCTTTGGACGTTTTGCGGCATGCAAAAGAGCAAAAAACGGGCATTTGCACCAAGAGCGGTTTTATGGTAGGATTGGGGGAAAGAGAAGCGGAAGTTATAGCGTTACTAAGGGATTTAAGAGATACAGGATGCGAGATTGTGACCATCGGCCAGTATCTGGCTCCTTCCCCAGCTCACCTTCCGGTTCAAGATTACATAAGCCCGGAAACATTTGAACAATATAGGAAAACCGCATTGGAACTGGGTTTTTTACACGCAGAGTCCGGACCATTTGTAAGAAGTTCATATCACGCAGAGAGGGTTTTAAATGAAAGGAAAAGCAGATAGGCTCTCAAAACTTCCGGAATACGTTTTTGCAGCACTCGACCGCATAAAAGCAGAAGAACGAGCAAAAGGAGCAGATTTGATTGACTTGGGAATGGGAAATCCCGATATACCTCCTCCTCCAGAAGTAATAGAAACACTAAACACAGTACTCAAAGACCCTGCCAACAGCCGCTACCCTGCTTTTGAAGGTACAGAAGAATTCAGAAAAGCAGTTTCCATTTGGTGCAAAAAACAATACGGAGTTGATATTAATTGTGAAACAGAAGTCACTCCTCTAATTGGTTCAAAAGAAGGTTTAATCCACTTTGCTTTTTCCTTGATCAATCCAGGAGACATCACTTTGCTTCCCATGCCCGCTTATCCCGCACATTTTAACGGGACTCTGCTTTGCGGAGGAGAAATCCATCCCCTCCCCTCTAACCAGCAAACTGGTTTTGTACCAAACTTGGACGAAGTAGATCCCGGGGTTGCCAAAAGAGCCAAGCTTTTAATCCTAAGCTATCCATCCAACCCCACTGCTGCTTGCTGCACAAAAGAATTACACGAACAAGCAGTAAGGTTTTGCAAAAAATACGATATCATCTACATCCACGACTTTGCTTACGCAGAAATTTATTTGGGTGGCGTTAAACCGCCCAGTGCGCTCTCTGTCCCGGGAGCAAAAGATGTTTGCATTGAATTCCAAACCCTTTCAAAAACCTTTGGCATGGCTGGGTGGAGATGCGGTTTTGCAGTTGGAAACAAAGATTTAATTAAACAGCTTTCTTCAATCAAGCACAATCTTGATTATGGCCTTTTTATGGGAATACAATATGCAGCCGCAGCCGCATTGACTAAAACTGAACCTGCTTATTTTGAAAAAGTAAGAGAAACCTACAAAAAGAGAAGAGATATTTTTGTGGAAGGGATGAATAAGCTGGGGTGGAACATTAAAAAGCCGGAAGCCACCATGTATGTTTGGTTCCCAATCCCCAAAGGATTTAACTCTTCTTCTTTTGCCATGGAAATACTTAAAAAAACCGGAGTGGTAGTTGCCGCAGGCACCGCTTTTGGAGAACTTGGCGAGGGATTTGCAAGAGCCGCACTAGTAGTAAAAGAAGAACGGATCAAAGAAGCAATTGATCGCATTGCCAAAGCTGGTATTTGTTTCAGGTAAAAAAGCGAGGATTATCATCCTCGCATTTTAGAAAGGATGATGTTCCATGGATCGACCGTTAATTGGAATCACAATGGGTGACCCCGCAGGGATTGGCCCAGAAATAATCGTCAAAGCCATTACTTCAAGCGAGGTAATGCGAATTGCCAGGTGCTTGATTATAGGAGACGTACGCTTCATAAAAGCAGCGCTTGCTTTGATAGGCCGCAGCGACCTACAGGTCCTCTCCATTAAAAAAGTTGCGGACGCTACCTGGTCCAAAACCTATGTTAATGTTTTAGACCTCCGTAATGCTGACCCGGGTAAGATCAAGATCGGCAAAATGCAGCCTGCCGCGGGCCGCGCTGCTATGGAATATATCCAAAAAGCATTGGAACTTGCCACCTCCAAAAAGATCGACGGCATTGCCACTGCACCCATCAACAAAGAAGCCATAAACAAAGCCGGGTTTAAATTCCCTGGGCACACCGAATTTTTAGCACAAAAAACCAAGTGCACCAATTATGGAATGATGTTTGTATCCGATACTTTGTGGATCATGCTTGCCACCACCCACATCCCCTTAAGAGAAGTGAGCAAGCATTTGGACAAAAAGGGCCTGGTCAACAAAATCAAATTAGCACACGACCTGCTTTTAAAGCTTAAAGGTAAAAAACCGCGTATCGGCGTTGCAGGCCTAAACCCGCACGCAGGAGAAAGTGGCTTGTTTGGTGAAGAAGAAACAAAAATCATCCTCCCTGCAGTAAACGAAGCCAAAAAAATGGGGATCGACGTAAAAGGACCGATCTCTCCCGATGCAATTTTCTACCTGGCAAACATCGGGATGTTTGAAGCAGTGATTGCCATGTATCATGACCAAGGGCTGATCCCGCTTAAGATTCTCTCTTTTAATAAATCAGTCAACGTCAGCGTGGGACTACCCATCATCCGGACTTCCGTAGACCACGGCACTGGTTTTGACATTGCAGGCAAAGGCTGGGCCAACGCACAGAGCATGATCGAAGCCATCAAGGTCGCGGCACATTTCTCCAAAAACCTGTAATGCCTAGTCTGCTGCAGGTTACCAAGGAACTTTTAGCAACTTATAACCGCTTGCCGCGCAAATCGCTTAGCCAGAACTTTTTGATTAATCCCGAGATATTAACCCGCCTTCTAAATGCCGGGGAAGTTTCTGAACAAGATGTTGTAATAGAAATCGGGACCGGGCTTGGGGTTTTGACCAACGAACTCGCAGAACATTCCAAAGCAGTCATCACCATAGAAACAGACAAAGAGCTATCCAGCATCTCCAAAACCGTATTAAACAAACACAAGAACATTCATTTTATATCCGATGATTTTTTAAAGATAGATCTGTCAGACCTAATCCAAGAATATATTGATAATGGGGTAATCGGCGAATCCGATAATATAAAAGTGGTTTCTAATGTCCCTTATCACATTACTACTCCTATTATTGAAAGTTTAATTTATTATAATCGTGAAAATCCAGTGCACCCTATAATCCTTATTGTTCTAACCATTCAAAAAGAAGTTGCGGAGCGGATGGCAAGTGCGCCTGGATCAAAGGTCTACGGTTCGCTCTCTGTTTTTGTGCAATATTACAATGAAACCTATGTCCACTCTCTCATTGGACGCTTGTCTTTTTATCCCCCGCCTTCCGTCTCCTCTGCAATCCTGGTACTCAAACCCTACCTCGCCGATCAAAAACCGTTTGTAGCAAAAGACGAAAAACTTTTTGAAAAATTAGTGCGCGCTACTTTTGGCAATCGCAGAAAACAGCTCCGGAACACCCTTGCTCAATTTGGGGAAAAGGTAAGCGAGGCCGGGATTGACTTACACCGGAGACCGGAAACGCTTTCTGTGGAAGAATTTATACGGATTGTAAATGTGTTATAATATTTCTTCGTTAGGAGAAAGCAAAATGAAACCAAAAGTAACAGTTGTAGGTTCCGGAAACGTGGGTGCAGAGTGCGCCAGGAGACTGCTTCAATCCAACCTTTGCAACGTAGTGTTAATTGATATTGTAGAGGGATTGCCGCAAGGAAAAGCCTTGGATATGCTCCAATCCTGCGCTATCGAAGGCTACGCTGGAACTATTATCGGAACCAATAACTACGAGGATACTAAGGATTCGCAAATCGTAGTTATCACAGCAGGCCTAGCCAGAAAACCAGGGATGAGCAGAGACGATCTGCTGCATAAAAATGAGACTATTGTAAAAGGAATCGTAGAACAAATTGCAAAATACTCTCCAAATGCAATTCTTCTCTTGGTTACCAATCCTTTGGATGTCATGACTTATCTTTCATATAAAGCAAGCAAATTCCCCACCAACAGAGTATTAGGAATGGCACCGCTTCTAGACCAATCCAGAATGGAAGCTTTTATCGCCATGGAATTAAACGTCCCGATTACGGATGTTTCAGCAATGGTGATTGCAACCCATGGAGATGCGATGGTTCCACTTCCAAGACTATCAACTGTAAAAGGGAAACCAGTTACAGAATTACTATCCAAAGAGAAAATTGATGCGATTGTGGCACGCACTGCAAACGGCGGCGCGGAAATCGTTAATTTACTCAAAACCGGAAGCGCCTACTATGCTCCCGCAGCTTCTGCTGCTCACATGGCAATTGCAATGCTAAAGGATTCCAAAGAGAGAATCTCAAGCTGTGTTTATTTGGACGGGCAATACGGAGAAAAAGATATTTACTTGGGCACTCTTGCAAAACTGGGTAAAAATGGCGTGGAAGAAATTGTAGAAATCAAGCTAACGCCTGAAGAAGAAACGGCTTTTCATGCTGCTGCCGCAAAAGTAAGGGCAGATAACCAGAAACTGGGGTATACTAAATAAATTATGGATAAAAATAAAAACTACAAATTAATTAAAAAGCTAGTTAAAGCCGCTGCCGCCAAAATCAGCCCGCAAAAGGTCATATTATTTGGATCCTATGCTTATGGCAAACCAAACAAGGATAGCGATGTAGACCTTCTATTCATAAAAGAGACTGCTCTGTCTGGGCTAAAAAGATATTGCTGGGCAGACAGTAAAATAGAGCATCTTCTACCGTTAGATGTCCTAATAAAAACCCCTACCGAAGTAAAAAAAAGGATACAAATAGGAGACCCTTTTTACAAGGAAATATTGCGAAAAGGTAAAGTATTGTATGAATCCGGAAACTAAGCCTCTTATAAAAGAATGGCTGGAAAAAGCTGAAGGAGATTATGAGGCTGCTCTTAGTCTTTATAAGAGCCGGAAGAAAAAGAAACTTTACTTCATTATTGCTTTCCACTGCCAGCAAAGTATTGAAAAATATCTAAAAGCACTATCAATCTGCTATAGGGTTGAATTTCCCAAAACCCACGATCTTCTTAGGCTCCTGCTTCTGATCGAGAAGAGAGATCCCTTCTTAAGTGCACTTAAAGAGGACCTGCGTTTGCTTAACCCTTTTGCTGTAGGGTTCAGATACCCCGGTGATGATATTGATTTATTAGAACTCAAAAAGGCAATCAAAATCACTAAAAATCTGCGAAAAATATTAATAAAAAGAATTAGGACGTTCTTTTAAAAATGCGAAAAATATCTGCAGAAAAAATTAAGGAAACCATCGAATCCATAATCCTGGAGGTTGCATTTAACCTGCCAGAGGACGTTTGCGCCGCACTGGAATCCGCCCACAAAAAAGAAGCCTCCAAGCTCGGTAAAAGCATATTAAAAGACTTAGTTGATAACATTAAAGTCGCAAAAGATGAAAAACTTCCCCTCTGCCAAGACACTGGCTTTGTGGTGATTTTCATGGAAATCGGGCAAGAGGTGCAAATCGAAGGGGATCTACATAAAGCCATCAATGAGGCAGTAGCAAAAGCATATCAAGAAGGATACCTTAGAAAATCGATTGTCTCTGATCCAATCCAAAGAAAAAACAGCGGGGACAATACTCCTGCAATTGTTTATACAGAGATTGTTCCCGGAGACAAAATTAAGATTAAATTATTGACCAAAGGGGGCGGAGCAGAAAACTGTTCCGCAATCAGGATGTTTAATCCAACTGTAGGAGCTGAAGAAATAGAGAAGTTTGTAATTGAAACCGTAAAAAACGCAGGACCAAATGCCTGCCCTCCAATCATCGTAGGAATTGGGATAGGTGGGACTTTTGATAAAGCTGCGCAAATCGCAAAAAAATCCCTTTTTAGAAAAATCGGGACGCACAACTCAAAGCCCCACATTGCAAAAATGGAAGAATCCCTGCTTGGTAAAATCAATAAGACCGGGATCGGCCCAGGCGGCTTGGGAGGAAAAATAACTGCATTGGCAGTAAACACCGAGACTTTCCCTTGCCACATTGCCAGCCTCCCAGTTGCAGTAAACATAGAATGCCACAGCCATAGGCACAAAGAGGTTACAATCTAAATGAAGAAAATAACCGCCCCTTTAACAGATAAAGACATGCAAGGCCTTCATGCAGGAGACCAAATCGTAATTTCCGGTATTCTCTATACTGCCCGCGATGCAGCACACAAAAAAATGGCGGAATTGATCAAAGGGAAAAAACCTCTTCCATTTAATGCTAAAGGGAGCATCATTTTCTATGCAGGCCCCACTCCTGCCAGGCCAGGCAAACCAATCGGCGCAATTGGTCCTACTACTGCAAAAAGGATGGATAGTTTTGCCCCGCAACTTTATGCCAAAGGGGTTAAAGCTACTTTAGGCAAAGGAGCAAGAAGCAAGGAAGTAAAAGCAGCCATTAAAAAATACCGTGCTGCATATTTTGTAGCTACCGGCGGAGCCGCAGCTTTGCTTGCAAAAAAAGTAAAAACCGCTAAAGTAATAGCGTATCCGGAACTGGGAACAGAGGCAATCTACCAGATCGAAGTTAAGGATTTCCCGGCAATAGTTGCAATTGATTCCAAAGGAGGAGACATATTCAATGAAAAACTCTAAATCCGAAACTCTAAACTCTAAACAAGTCCAAAATTCTAAATCCAAAAATCAAAATCCCTTGTTTAGGTTCATTGGAATTCTGGTCATTGTGATTTGTTTAGGATTTAGTGCTTCGGATTTCGGATTTAACCATGCTTATGCAGCAAATGCTCAGAAGGAATATGATGGTATTTGGTTCCTGGGCTTTAACCTGCACAAAGACTTGTTTAGCGACAACAACAGCACTAGCGTTAAAAAAGCTCTAAATTTAGCCATCAACCGTCCGTTTATATGCAACAAAATCATAAGTGATCCCCTGATCCCCACAGGTGTAATACCAGCAGGCATGCCAGGATATGATTCGGCATTAAAAGGATATCCTTTTGACTTAAAATATGCCAAAGAGCTAATGAAGGCAGCAGGATACTCTTTGAACGATCCGCGAATAAAAAATATAAACCTGCTCCACACAGACGGGAAAAAAACCATTGAGATTGCCAAGGCAATCGAAAAAAACCTCGCGCAGATCGGAATAAAACTGACACGCGTACAATTTTCTTACCAAGACAATCAAAAATGGAGCGATGCGCTTTCCAGCGGGCAGTACCACATGTTTCTTATGGGATACAAAGCCAATGTCATTGGGACTGTTTTTGTTGGGGACAAAGATACCAAGTTTTTTCACCTGCCAAGCTGCACCCAGCTTCCATCTTCCGACAACCAAATAATGTTTAATACTTATGCTGAAGCAGTTGCTACAGGTTATGCGGCTTGCCCAGTATGTAATCCAGAAATAGAAGAGGAGGAAACCGATACTTTCTCTTTACTTCAACCTCTCTTCCATTCCGCAGGTTCTGCAAATTTCACTTTTTACCGTAACGCCAAGGTAGATACCTTGTTTGACCAAATTGCCGCAAACCCGGACCTGCCGGGTGACCAAAAAACAGCTAATTTTAAAGAAATAAATTCTATTATCCAAAGCGACCCACCGACCGTGAATCTCTTTTACATAACAAAACTATGATCAAGGATAAACCTGGAAACTGTAGGCTTAAGCCTACAGTTTCCAAAGATTCACAAGCCGTTTACATAAAGCTCCCACGGCGAGAAGTGGCTTTTTTCTGCGGTTTCTTTGAAGCGTACGAGGGCATGACTGCCATCCGTACTCCAGTGCAGCTGCCCGGAGAAGATAGCTTACTTAAAATCATGATTGCTCCTGACTTTAAAAGAGAAGTAAATGGATTGCTTAAGTTTTTGGGGAAAACTATTCCCATAAAGAAGGTAAAAAATGCTACGGTGGTTGAGACCCAATGAGTTTGCGGACTCGCTGTTTAAAATAAATTTTGAGCGCTTATACAAAATGGGCTTTCGCGCCATTATTTTAGACATTGATGACACCTTGATCCCCAAACATGTAAATGAGATCTACCCTGCAGTACTTGATTTTATAGAAGACTTAAAAGCCACGGGTTTTAAGATTTGCCTCACCTCCAACAACCGCCATCCTTTGCGAGTACAATATATAGGGAAAAACCTGGGGCTCCCCTTTTCTTCCCTCTCACTCAAGCCCCTCCCCTTTGCGTTTGATAAAGCCTTGGCAATGATGGACGCAAAACCAGAAGAAACGCTTGTGATTGGGGACCAATTGTTTACGGATATTTTAGGCGGCAACATAAAGAAGCTTTACACTGTTTTTGTGGAGCCAATGACAGAAGAAACGTTTTTCTTACGGCAATGGATGCGGGTTATAGAAGAGTGGATTATTGCTCGTTGGCAAAGGGAAGAAGACAATTAATCCCTTGATCTCCAATTTTTATCACTAACATTGATTGTCCCTTACCATCACTAAGAATTATTAGAGACGATCATCTTTAGTGAGTAGATTCGGGGTCTTGGGATTAAAATCTTTATCACACCAGCCTTGATAGTACTTTCTTAATCCCCTCTTCAACAGAAGTAATCTTATCAAAGTCTGCACCTGAGGATACAATCGCAGACTTTGCTTCTTTGGCATTGTAACCAAGCGCAATCAAAGCAGACATGACATCTTGTACCACTGGAGAATCTACCTGCGACAAAGGCAACCCTTCCAAAGCTTTTAAGCCGTAAACCTTGCTGATCTTTTCACGCAGTTCTACCACCAAACGTTCCGCAGTCTTCTTTCCAACCCCAGAAACAGAACTTAAAAGAGCAATGTCTCCCATGGTAATTGCAGTTACTAGTTTATCGAGGGGGAAAGAAGCAATCAATGCCAACCCCATTTTAGGCCCGATCCCAGAAACAGAGATCAGTGTAACAAATAGGCCGCGTGCTTCTTTGGTGTCAAAACCGTAGAGCGAAATATCGTTTTCTCTGACTGCTTGATAGATGAAGAGTTTAATTTGAGATCCGACTTTGGGCAACCTGTTCATTGCAGAAGGAGGCATGTTCACGTGGTACCCTACCCCTGCCACATCCACCACCACATAATTTGTATCAATATGCTCTAAAACTCCTGATAAATGAGAGATCATGACATCCTCCCTTTGATCTTATATGAATGCGCATGCGTAATCGCAATCGCAAGCGCATCTGCGGCATCGTCCGGCTTTGGGATATCTTTTAAGCACAAGAGCCGCTTTACCATTTGCTGGATCTGCTGCTTTTCTGCACGGCCATAACCTGTTAACGCCATTTTAACTTCCAGTGGTGTATATTCTACTACTTCCAAGCCTTGTTGTGCACAGGTTAAAAGTATTACTCCCCTGGCTTCTCCCACCAAAATCGCGGTCTTTGCATTGACCCCAAAAAAAAGCTTTTCCACTGCTACCACATCCGGCTTCACAGCTTTTATCTCTTTCCCGAGTTGCTTAGAGATTCCCAACAAGCGCAGATGCGCTTTTGTTTTTGAGGAAGTTTTGACCACTCCATATTTTACAAGCGAGGTTTTATTCCCTGTAACTTCAACAAAACCAAACCCTGTAGTTGCGGTTCCCGGATCAATTCCAAGGATAATCATACACAAAGTATAACACCTGATATAGTAAAACCCCATAATGAATTATGGGGAATAATTCCCCACATTTTAATGTGGGGTTTGCTTCTTTTTGTTTTATTGACAAAGCGGATTCCTGAGGCTAAGATTTCAAGACCGTGGCAAAGAGTTTCAAGGGTGGCATCCACCCCCCATACCACAAAAATCTGACTAAAGACAAAGAGATTCGAACTGCCTCCGAACCCAAAGAAGTTGTACTCCCCCTTTCCCAACATACAGGCACAATTTGTACCCCATTGGTTGTGGTTGGCGATACGGTAAAGGTTGGGCAGAAGATTGGCGACTCGGATAAATTGATATCTGCTCCCATCCATGCCTCAATTTCCGGAAAAGTAAAAGCCATTGAGCCCAGGCTCCATCCATCCGGATCCAAAATCCTATCCATTGTTATTGAATCCGATGGGCAAAACACCGTCCACGAAAGCATTGCTCCTTTTCCGCCGCTGGAAAAATTAACCAGAGAAGAGATCAGAAAAATCGTAAGAAATGCGGGAATCGTTGGAATGGGAGGCGCAGCGTTTCCTACCCATGTTAAGCTCTCCCCCCCACCAGAAAAGAAAATCTCACACATTATTATAAACGGATCAGAATGTGAGCCTTATTTAACTTGCGATCATCGTTTAATGTTAGAAGAACCGGAAAAGATCATTTTGGGGACAAAAGCAATTATGAAAGCTGCCGGTGCTATAAACGGGATCATTGCAATTGAAGATAATAAGCCTGATGTCATCAAAATTATGCAAAAACTAATAAAAGGAACCTTGAACCTAAAAGTCATCATAGTAAAAACCAAATATCCGCAAGGCGGGGAAAAGCAGCTCATTAAAGCGATCTTAAACAAAGAAGTCCCGTCCGGAGGACTGCCAATGGATGTGGGAGTAGTAGTTAATAATGTAGGTACTGCAGCACAAATCGCAAAGACCCTGCTTACTGGAATGCCATTAATCGATCGCATTGTAACCATAACAGGCAGCGGAGTAAAAAATCCTTCCAATTTAAGAGTAAAAATCGGCACAAGTATTGATTTTGCCCTGCAAGAATGCGGGGGACTGCAAGGAGAAACTGGGAAAATAATGTTTGGCGGACCAATGATGGGACTGGCGCAAACCAGCGTAGACGTTCCGATTACAAAATATAATAATGGCGTTATCGTTTTAAGTAGAAAAGAAGTCACCATACTAAGAGATGATCCATGTATGCGCTGCGGCAAATGCATTGAAGCCTGCCCGATTGGCCTTATGCCAAACTTTTTGGGGGATGCGGGCCAAACTTCAAACTGGAAAAGGGCTAAAGAGCTAAGCGTAAAAGATTGTATAGAATGCGGGTGCTGCACTTACGTTTGCGGCAGCGAGCGGTTGCTTGTTCACTACATTAAACTGGCAAAGAACGCGTTGCAGAATAAGCTGGAAAAGAGAAAAACAAAATAATGAGCGAAAAACTAATACTATCCGTATCTCCACACATCCATAGCGGAGAAAGCATTCGCAAAGCAATGCGCGAGGTTTTTATTGCTTTGGTCCCTGCCATGGCAGCAGGAGTTTTCTTCTTTGGGATCAAAGCCTTGATTTTAATTGTCTCTTTAATGGCTGCTTCGATAATTACTGAATTTATAATGCTTAAGATCTTAGGAAAACCCGTTAAAGGACTGGATGGAAGCGCTGGGATTACGGGACTCCTACTTGCCTTGATATTGCCGCCCATATATCCGATCTGGATGGGAATTATCGGCATTGTGATTGCAATTGTAATTGCCAAACATCTGTTTGGCGGGCTTGGTTACAATATTTTTAACCCTGCACTCGTAGCCAGGGCTGCTCTTCTCGCTTCCTGGCCAATCGCAACTACCACTTGGATCAAACCCTTGCAATTTTTAAGTAAAGAATGGTGGGGAAACATCCCAAGCCTGGATGCCATTACCCAAGCTACTCCTTTGGGAATCACCAAACTCGCTGCTCTGGGACAAACTACTGAAAGCTTGCCTTCTTATTTTAATATGTTTATAGGAAACCGGGGCGGGTCGATTGGAGAAACCTGCATTATTGCACTTTTAATCGGCGGCATTTATTTGTTATGGAAAAAAGTGATTACTTGGCATATTCCTGTTTGCTACATCGGGACAGTTTTTGTTCTAAGTGCCTTACTAGGCAAAGATCCTCTCTTCCATGTTCTGGCTGGAGGGCTTGTGATCGGCGCATTTTTCATGGCTACAGATTATGTTACCGCGCCCGTAACATCTAAAGGGAAAATCATTTTTGGACTTAGTTGCGGCGTACTTACTGTATTGATCCGGCTCTATGGCGGATTTCCAGAAGGCGTCAATTACGCAATTTTGCTGATGAATATAGGAACACCGTTACTGGACAAATATACGCAACCAAGGGTGTATGGAAAGAAATGAAAAAAACTGTTAATTATGTAGTAACACTATCTATATTTTGCATTATCGCAGCGGGCTCGCTGGCATTTGTATACATATATACCATGCCGCAGATTAACCGCTTGAAGGAACAAAATACCCGGCTGGCAGTTACCTCTGTAATCCCAGGTGCAGCCGAAATCAAAGAGGAAAAGATCGATAACCAAGTATATTTTATCGGCATGAAAGACGGAAAAAGCATCGGCATTGCAATTAAAAGCACCCCAAAAGGATACAGCGCTCCAATCCAAATGCTGGTTGGAATTGATGCCCAAGGGAATGTGAGCGGTATAGCAATTTTGGACCAAAAAGAGACCCCTGGGCTTGGTGCAAACATACTGACTAAAGATTTCAAAGGTACTGGCAAAGCATTTGTTGACCAATTTATTGGAAAAAATGCGGAATCCATACTAAAAGCCAATCAGGATATTGATGCGTTAACCGGAGCAACCATATCCACAAATGCGGTTTGCGAAGGAGTGCGCACTGCACTTAAACTTAAGCAGGAGATTAAGCCATGAGCTACAAAGAAGATTTTGTAAACGGCATATTCAGGGAAAACCCGGTACTTAGGCTTATGATCGGGCTCTGCCCTACTCTGGCGGTTTCTACTTCTGCTATCAATGCCTTGGGAATGAGCATTGCCACTGCTTTTGTGCTTATATTTTCAAACTTGTTTACCGCTCTGCTTAGGAAGATCATCCCGGACGAAATCCGCATTCCTGTTTTTATTATTATAGTCTCCACATTCGTTACTATTTCAGACTATATTATGCAAGCCTATACACCGGACCTGTACAAGGCTCTCGGAGTATTTATTCCATTGATAGTGGTAAACTGTATCATTTTAGGAAGAGTAGAAGCATATGCCTACAAAAACCCGGTTATAAACTCCACTCTTGATGGCATAGGGATGAGCCTGGGCTTTGCCATAATATTAACTTCCATCGGGATAATCCGCGAAATACTGGGCGCTGGAACTATTTTGGGGATTACGCTTTTTTCGCCAGACCTTGCAGCAATTGTCATGATTCTACCGCCCGGGGCATTTATTACGATCGGTTTTTTGATGGCGCTTTTAAACAAACTTGAAAAGAGGGACATCTAATGGACCAGGCAAAAAATTTATTTTCCATATTTTTTGCAGCTTTCCTGATCAACAACATACTTTTGATCCGGTTTTTGGGCCTTTGTTCGTTTTTCGGCATCTCCAACCATATGGAAACATCCATTGGCATGGGAACGGCGGTAATTTTTGTAATGATGATCTCTTCTGCTGTTTCCTGGACCCTTTATCACTTTGTACTTTTTCCGTTACACTTAGAATTTTTAAGGACTGCGAGCTTCATTTTGGTAATCGCGGCATTGGTACAGTTAGAAGAGCTTTACATTAAGAAGTCTCTGCCTGCACTTTACCGGTCTATGGGGATATATCTTCCGTTGATCACTACCAATTGCGCTATTTTGGCAGTAGCTTTCTTGAATATTGATTACAATTATTCTTTTATTCAAAGCTTGGTTTATGCTTTTGGGGTTTCACTGGGATATGCGGTAGTAATCTTATTGTTCGCCGGGATCAGGGAGCGGATGTCTGGTGCGCCAATTCCCAAACTGTTCCAAGGGTATCCGATTGCATTTATTACCGCAGCTCTGATGGCCTTGGCTTTTTTAGGGTTTACCAGCATGTTTGGATTTTAACCTGGATTAAAATATGATAGACATTAATATAATTATTAACGCAATCTTATTAATGGGAATCCTGGGAGCTTTTTCTGCTTTTATGATCTCTATTGCCTCAAAAGTTTTTCATGTGGCTCTAAATCCCAAAGTAGAAGCCATCAACCAGATCCTTCCTGGTGCAAACTGCGGGGCGTGCGGGGCCGGAGGATGTACAGACTATGCAGAAAAAGCAGCAAAAGGACTCTTGCCGATTAATGCCTGTAGGCCAGGGGGCGCAAAAGTCGCTTCTGCCATTGCCCAAATTTTAGGGATAGAAGAAGCAGGATTTACCCACAAAAAAGCAGTTGTACACTGCGGAGCAAATGAGACTCAAAGGATAAAAAGAGCAGAATATGCTGGGATCCCAAAATGCAGGGAAGAAGAGCTTGCGGTTGGGGGATACTTGGAATGTACTTATGGATGCCTAGGCTTTGGAGATTGCTACCTAACCTGCCCTTTTGATGCAATTACAATGATAGAGGGACTTCCTAAGATTAATTTCAAAAAATGCACTGGCTGCGGTAAATGTGTATCGGCTTGCCCGCGAAACATTATTTCACTTGAAAAATACGATGAGGGAAAGCCTTTATACGCAATAGCCTGCTCTTCCAAAGATAAAGGTTCGGTTACCAGAAAAATCTGCCCCGTAGGCTGTATTAAGTGCAAAATCTGCGAGTATAAAAAAGCCACGGACCAGACTCCGTGGCAAACTTGTGTGGAAAAATGCCCAACCAAATGTATTGTTAAATTATAGGCAATACATGGCAGCCCGTGCTGCGCTTTTGGTGCAATTGCGGATGCTATCAATTAACGGGGCAACGTGTTTAGCGTGATTAATATGGCTTTCTACCACCGCACAAATCCGCATGATCTCTTTTCTAGATTCATCGGGGTTGCCGTGCTTGGCCAGATCGATAATCTCATTGATCAAACGGTCTTCAAATTCAAAGAAAATATCCGGATCGTTAATTCTGGCAAGTGCTTCGAGTGCTTCCTGAAAAAGGGTGATATCAAAATAGATTTTTTCCCCGCTGCCGTTTCCGTTCATCAGAAACTTATAAAGCCTTGTATCTTTTTTTATTTTTAATTTATTAACCATGGCTCTCACACTCCTTGGAGCTCATATTTGATTCCCTACATATATATATCGGATAATTTGGGACGAAATTTCACTTTTACCCACCGTTAACATAGCGCCTTCCAACGCTGCTATGGCTCTTTTTATCTGCACGACGATCCTCTTGGGCTATACGGTGATCATAATGAATTCTTACCGCACCAGCTTGTTTTTTGGCGCACTCTGCCATTCCATCCGCATCTTTCATGTATTCATGTGCCGGACGTTCAAAATTGCTTATAGGGATTATGCCCAAGCTAATAGAAAGACCGGTAAAAACTTTTCCCGCATATTTGGGGGAAATTCTCTCTAAGCTGAAAATGTTTATAGAATAAATTCCATTTTTAGGCCGGATTCCCTGGGCAGCAAGCTTAAGCCTCATCTCGGAATCTACTTTGTTCTCCGGAATTTTTAATTCCAGATCTGAATCTTGTGCGGCTGCTTCTAGGATGGCAGGAAGAGTTCTCTTTAATGCTGCTCCAAGAATTGGGGCCGTTTTTTTGCTTAAAACTTGAAGTTCGTCTCCGCCTGTACGATAAACCGTGGCAGAAATCCCTGCCTTTGCAAAAGCTTGATCAAAAAGCTGGCAAAGCACGTTCACTGCATGGTCCCCTAAAAGTTTTCCTAAAACCGACTTGTCGCTATTAAAAGTAAAATTAAAACTCCCAAAAGCATTAATATCTACAGAAGCCAAGGTATAGGAGGCTTTGGTAGCATATATCTCATCAAGTTTTGATTCAAAAGCATTTTGCGTAAGTGCCCCGGTCTTGGTATCAAAATTCAACCACTGCAAAAGATCTTCCAATACAGGATTGGATGTTTGCGCTAATTGCCAAACCCCTGCTGCTTCTCTTTCTTCTACCAATAGATCTTGGCATGCTCTTATGTCTGCTTGATTAACAAAAAGAGGGATTC
>JAPLLA010000017.1:15813-30592 GCA_026387795.1 Candidatus Saganbacteria bacterium
TCCTTCTTCTGGTTCTACCAAATTTGCAATTTGATAAGTATGCACTTTGGGTTGGGTTGGATCGTTGCTGCGGACATTTACAGAAGTAATCACTTTTTCCACTGCTTCTTGGTAAGAAGCGGAAGAAAGGTTTTTTTCTCCTTCAAGTAGCCCCACATAAAAGGAGGGGAAATTAACCCTTTTTCTCTTTCTCCCGTTAAATAGAGGGGCCTTTCTTAACTCAACGTCATAATTGCCTTTTTCTCCTAAAAACCGATTTTGAACCTCTCCCCTTACTCCCCCGTCACGCGTCACATATTTTGCGGCAACTTTTACTTTATAAGAACGTTCCGGTGCCCCAAGATATGCCTGCAGATCTGTTAATGTCTTTTTTGCCAAATCACTACGCAACCCCTTTGCTACCACCACAAAGTTAATACCGCTACGGCTAACTGCAACATCCATTCCTTGGGCTTTAAAAAACTGGTAAATATGCGCTTCTGCTTTTTCTAAAAACTGGTTTCCCCCGTCGTGACCATAGCTTTCATTGACTGCACCAAAACCGCTCATATTAACCACAAAAACCGAAGGTGTTGCTGCTTTGGAAAGTGCTTCTTCAATGTGTGCGCGGAATAAAACTAAAAAGCTGTTGCCGCCTAATTTTTTGGCATATTGATGGTATAAACGTGCTCCGGAAGGAGCGGCTGAAGCCACCCGATAAAAAGCACTGACTGCTCTGTAAGATACATCAAAAGCTGGGTTTGGCAATTTAATTGCTCACCTTCTCTTCCTATATATATATCGTGCATTTTGGGTCAAAATCTCATTGAAGGGATAATATTTTTTGGCTAGATTACATCAAAGATTTGCTTGAAGCAGCTATAGAAAAAGATTGAAATAGCCCAACTAAAAGTAAAATGGTCTCTTGTGGAAGATTTGTGCGGTCTGGAGCGCTAAAACCTGCAACTAAAAGCACTTTCCTATCCCTACCCGCCCCTAAAGGAGCCAAAAGGATAGACTTGGCTCCCTTGCCTTGAAAAACCGATACCGCTGTTTCTTCCATAGTAGGAATAACCCCGGCAAGATTAGCCCGAACAATACACGGTTCACGGCCTGCTGCCATTTTTCTGGTTTCCCGCAAATCCATTTTCACTACTCCATTTGTATCCAAATCCGGCAGATAAAGAATTATTCCATCTGCCATGGCTTTACCTCCCAAAGTCTCCGGTGTAAGCAGCCTTAAATCATTCAAAGAAACACTGTTTGTTTCGGTCTCTGCTAAAACCGCTTCTCCCCCTGCATTCTCTTTTGATACAACAGAGAGAAAGGCGATGGGAAGATCAAAAACCTTTGGTAAAAAAGATATAACCTGTGCGGCTAAATCGCTAAGTGTCTTCCCTGCTCTTAATTGGGGCCGAAGTTGAGTCCCAATTAATTTAAGCTTTTCTACTACCAAGCTTATTGGCCCCGTACCTTGAGCAGCAGATCCTTCCTGAGGCGGCTTTCCACCAACTAATACAAGCATCATTTATTTCCTTTACTGTTCGCTAAATATATATCGTCTAACCCAAATAAAAATTTCACTTGGGACATACTTAGTTTCTTGCTAGAATTGCCTGACAGGTGAACCTTATGCCTAACTTAAAAATTGCTTTAGCACAGATTAATCCTACGGTTGGCGCCATTACCGCCAATACTGCAAAAATTATTGATTTTATCAACCGTGCAAAAGAACAAAAAGCGGACCTGGTGGTTTTCCCTGAACTTGCCATTACAGGCTACCCTCCAGAAGACCTTTTGCTTAAGCCCCAATTTACTACCGACAACCTTGCTGCTTTAAAAGAGATTGTAAAACAAGCCACCGGGATTGCTGTATACATTGGTTTTGTAGACCAAAACAAAAAGGGAATATTTAATGCCGCGGCTTTCATAGAAGATAAAAAGATTAAGGCTGTTTACCACAAAATGAACCTTCCTAATTATGCGGTTTTTGACGAAAAACGGTATTTCCAGGAAGGGAAAAACCCGGTCATCGTAAAATATAAGGGAATTAAGATCGGGCTGGGGATTTGTGAAGACTTGTGGGTGGAAAAAGGACCTTATTTAGAAGAAGCAAAAAAAGGTGCAGACCTCATTTTAAACATCAACGCTTCTCCATATTCAATCGGAAAAATTAAAGCGCGCCATAAAATAGTTAAAAAAATAGCGCAAAAAACCAAAGCCCATATTGTGTACGTGAATACCGTAGGCGGCCAAGAAGAACTGATTTTTGACGGTGGGAGCATGATTGCCGACCCCAAAGGAAAAGTCATTGCTTCAGCTAAGCAATACGAAGAAGATTTGTTGGTTTTTAATCTTGAGGGGAGCCGCAAGCTTACTCCTTTTCTGGATGAATTACCGGAAATTTATAATGCGCTGCTGCTTGGCATAAGAGATTATGTGGGTAAAAACGGTTTTAAAGAAGTGACCATAGGGCTTTCCGGCGGCATAGATTCTGCCCTAACCCTGGTTTTGGCAGTAGATGCTTTGGGTAAAGAAAAAGTACACCCGGTTTTTATGCCTTCTTCTTTTACCTTAAAACAAAGTGAAGAAGACTCTCTGCTTTTGGCTAAAAATTTGGGAGTAAAACTTGAAGACCTCCCTATTTCCTCTCTCCACGATGCCTACTTAAAAGGGCTTGCTCCAATCTTTGAGGGAAAACCCGCGGATATTACCGAAGAAAACCTGCAAGCCCGCATCCGTGGAAATTTACTCATGGCACTCTCAAACAAATTTGGCTGGCTGGTTCTAACCACAGGCAACAAATCGGAAATGAGCGTTGGTTACTGCACTTTATACGGCGACACTGCTGGCGGTTTTGCGGTATTAAAGGATGTGCCCAAGACTTTGGTGTATCGTTTGGTAGCATGGAGAAACAGCCAAGGCAAAGCGATTCCTGAATCGATTATAAAAAGGCCACCCACTGCAGAACTCCGGCCAAACCAAACCGACCAGGACTCTCTCCCCCCTTACGAAGTGCTGGACCCTATTATGCAAGCATATGTGGAAGGAAACAAAAGCCTAAAACAAATCGTAAAAATGGGATATGGCAAAGAAGTAGTATGTAAGGTTACTTCTTTAATTGACCGGGCAGAATATAAGCGCCGCCAAGCCCCACCCGGCCCCAGAATCTCACCCCGGGCGTTTGGCAAAGATTGGCGAATCCCAATTACAAATAAATATCAAAATAAATAAGTAAGGGGAAAACAGTTATGTGGTACTACCCGGTCAGTGCTCTTATAAACTTTGCTTCAACCCTGTTTCTGGGGTTTTTTATACTATTAAAGTCAAAAAAAAGAACTACGGAAATTACCTTGGCCCTCTCTTCTTTTAGTTTATCTGTATGGGCTTTGGCTTATTTTTTCTGGCAGTTATCGGGAGACGAGTCTTCCGCCTTGCTTTTTTCACGGATCCTAATGCTTGGCCCAATTTGGTTTCCAGCGCTATTCCTGCACTTTGTAAGCGCTTTCCTTAATGAGGTTGAGGAGAACCGCATTATCATTGCTCTTTCTTATGCAGCCGCACTGTTTTTTAGTATTATTACTGCTACTCCCTTGTTTGTTGCCGGAGTTGAGCCGCAAATGTTCTTTAAATTCTGGCCTATTGCCGGCCCGCTCTACATGCCATATTTATTGTTTCTTTTTACCACTACTTTCTACGGTCTTTATCTTCTTTACGAAGACTTCATAAAAAGCAAAGGGATGAGGCGTAACCAGGAAATCTATATTTTTTGGGGAATATTAATTTGCTTGTTGGGGGGAAGCACCAACTTCCCGCTCTGGTACCACATCCCCATCCCCCCGCTAGGCAATGCCTTGGCTTTTACCTTTCCTTTGTTTGTAACTTATGCAATTTTCAGGTATGACTTTCTAAACTTCCCTCTGGCCTTAAGGAGAAGTTTGGTTTATTCCATAATCATTGCCATTAGTACTACGGTTTATCTATTATTGCTATTGGTTCTAAGCCTATTTGTACAACAATTAACAATCTCCTATCACATCCTATTAACCGTTGCCATAATTTTTATGTTGACGATTGGGCTGCAGCCTTTACGCTCCAAGCTGCAAAGGCTTATAGACAACTTTTTCTTTTCCAAACAGCTCCAATATCCGGATGCTTTAGTAGAAGCTTCCTCGGTATTAAAAAACTTTGCGGACCTACCGTCGGCCATAAACAGAGTAAACCAAATTATGTTTGAAAGCTTAAAGGTTTATGGGGTCTCTATTTTCCTTTACGAAGAAAAAGAACATTCTTTTTTAAACAAAAGCCATGCCGGGATATTTAACAAGACCCACTCTGGCCTGGCCATTCCAGCCAGCGATACTATTATCAAATATATTACTGCCTCCAAAAAGCTCTTAATCAAAGAGCTAATTAAAAACTCCCTGCCTGCCCACGGCCCCATGGAAGAAGCCAAGGATGTTTTTCAAAAACTGAATGCATTTGAAATAGAAATTGTTATACCTTGTAAAAAAGAAAAGGGATTGATCGGTTTTATCTGCTTATCCGAAAAAATCGGGGGGGAAATTTTCACGGAAGAAGACCTGAACCTGCTTACTGCCGTTGCTGACCAGCTGGTAATCACCACCGACAATGCAGCCTTATTGGAAAAAGAAAAAGCCGCGGCCGTAAAAATTTCTACGCTGGAAATCAAAGCAAAAACAGAAAGGCTGGTATCTCTAACTCAAATGAGTGTAAGCCTTAGCCACGAAATTAATAACCCCTTGACTACGGTATTGCTCAATGTCCAAGCAGTGCTGGAACAAACCCAAAAAGGAAAATGTGGGGCTGATTTTGTAACCCAACAACTGGAATCCGCAAAAAAAGAAGCAATAAGAATTAAAGATCTAATGAAAAAAATTGAACATATTAGCGAAAGCACTGTAACAGATGTTGTTGACTATTTACCTGGTACCAAAATGATTGGGCTATGAGGTAAAGTTGCGGCGATGCCAACCCTCTATAATTCTTGCCAATTGATCCGGATGTGTCCATATAAGGTTATGCGGTCCGTCAATAAGTGTGTTTTCAATCTTTGCGCCAAGCCGCAATAAGTATTTTAATAATCTTGAAGTAGTCCCTGCAGTAATAATTCGGTCCTTTTCTGCTCTAATGTGCAAGATCGGCAGGCCAGCAAATGTACCCGGATCAGCATTTAATTGAAATGAAAAAGGGGCCCAGGCAGGAAGCGTAGAGCACAAAATCTGCCGCAAAGCCAGGCCTGATTCCTTTACTACAAAATCGCTGAAACGGTCCGATTCCTGCCGGCTGACCTGCCGGCCTAAGAACAACCGATAAACCGCTCTTTTACTAAAAGACCCTGCCCAGCCAAAAATAATATTAAAAACATTTTTAACTGTTTGCGTAAACGCTCCCCACCCTATTCCCATCCTCGATTCAGAGGTAACTGCACTGCAAAGCAAGACCACCCCACCCAATTTTGACCGCTCCATTTTTGCTGCCACCATTTGCGCCAAAAGCCCTCCCATGCTGTGGCCCAAAATATAGACCGGGCCACTAAATCCTCTTGCAAATTCCACAATGCAATCGCTATAGCGCTCCAAGTTAAAACGGTTTAAAGGATCGCCCTCATATTCAATAGCAAGCTTTCTCTCCTCTGATGGATCAACTTGCTCAAGATGTTCCGGTAAATTCAATACCCTTACCTCAAAACCCCTCCTTGCCATTTCATCTCCAAGCCTTTCAAATGTAGGACTGGTATGCCCAATCCCTGGAATAGCCAAAAAGGTTGCTTTTCTAACTTCATGTTCCGGAGGCTCATGCCAGCCAAAACAAACCTCTTTAAGCCTGCCCATATGAAAGCTTGCTTTTAAGCTTTTTGCTGCCACCAATTGCGGCGTAAATCCTGTAATTAATGTTTCACCCATACACTTTTATTTCGGCTGAACCGACGCAAAATTTCAGATTTATCGCAACATTTTTTACCGCCAATATTGTTACTGAGAGCTCCGAATAATTCGATTTTGGAAACCTGAGACTGAATGTCTCGGTTTCCAAAATGAGTTGCTCTAGAAATAAATCTGGAAACCGCGGCGTTCAGCCGCAGGTTTCCAGCTCTCAGAAAGCTAATTTTTCGGAGCTCTCTTACTAAGCTTGCTTTTCTACCTATTGCCTAATTTTTAGGCATTTGGCCATTGACCCCTAATATTGTTGACAAGTATTTATTGATATGTTATATTGCCCGGCATGGAGCAAAAGCTTTTCTGCCCAAACCCAAATTGTCAGTTCTACCGGGTAACCGGAAAAAATAATTTGGTCCGGTTTGGCTCTTACCAGACCGCTCAAGGGGAAAGGGGAAGGTTTCGCTGTAACGAATGTGGAGAAACCTTTTCAGAAAGAGCGCTTAGCAATCTATATGGACTGCATACAGACGAAAAGAAGCTGGCAGAAGTACTAAAAGAGATTAAAAAGGGGGTATCGCTAAGACAAATCAGTCGTGATGAGGGGATTAAGCTCGATACCTTGCGTTACTGGAGAGATCGATTTCTAAAGGAAGGGAGCATCAAGACTCAACAAGGGGAAAAATACAATCGTTCCATTTTTAAAAGGAGGGAAAACGTCATGAAATTAGATGCAGTTTCAAAAGAGGTCCTAGCCAAAGCCAAGTCCGACGGAATCAAATTTGTGTTGCTCCAATTTACCGATATTTTGGGTGCCATGAAGACTGTGACCGTACCTTTTGATCGTTTAGCGGATATTTTGGAAAAAGGGATTTGGTTCGACGGATCTTCGATCCAAGGGTTTGTAAGGATCTGCGAATCGGACATGATCCTGCGGCCCGATCCCCTAACCTACCAGGTCATACCCTGGAAAAGCGAAGGGAAAAAATCCGCACGCTTTATTTGCGATGTGCACACTCCGGACGGCGAACCTTTTGAAGGAGATCCGCGCGGAACGCTAAAAAAAGCTTTGGCTGAAGCAGGAAAAATGGGCTACATTTTTAACACTGGGCCGGAAGTAGAGTTCTATCTATTCAAAAAAGAAGATGGCAAAATCACTACCGTCCCCCACGACATTGGCGGATATTTTGACTATCCAGCCAAGGATTTAGCATCCGAAGTCAGGGAAGACATTATTTTTGCACTAGAAGCCATGGGAATGATCCCGGAAATGTCCCACCACGAATGTGGACCTGGTCAGCATGAGATCGACGTAAAATATTCGGATGCGCTCTCTTCTGCAGACAACACCTTAACCTTAAAATACGTCATTAAGTCGATTGCCAGCCAGCACGGGCTCTATGCATCTTTTATGCCCAAGCCTCTTTTTGGCCAAGCAGGGTCTGGAATGCACGTGCACCAATCACTGTTTGATAAAAAAGGGAAGAATGCGTTCTTTGATGCTAAAGATAAATACAAGCTTTCTCAAACTGCCTATCAATTTTTGGCCAGTCAGCTCTCCCATGCCCGGGCTTTAACTGCCATCGTTGCGCCAACCATCAATTCTTACAAGCGGCTAGTATCCGGATATGAAGCGCCGGTCTACATTTGCTGGGCACAAATCAACCGTTCAGCTCTGATTAGAATCCCAAGATATTCCCCAGGCAGAGAACAATCTACCAGGATCGAATTGCGCTGCCCTGACCCATCTTGCAACCCTTACTTGGCATTTGCTGCAATGCTGGCAGTGGGTCTAGATGGGATTAAGAAAGGGATGAAACCTCCTAAGCCTGTAGAAGAAGACGTTTACGAATTAACAGAAGTAGAATTAAAAGAGCGGTCAATTGAAACGCTCCCTTTTTCCATCAAACGCGCAATTGAAGAGCTAAAAAAGGACGAAGTAATCAAAACCGCTTTAGGCAAACATACTTTTGAACAGTTCTACAAAGCCAAACTTTCGGATTTCGACAACTATAGGATGCAGATTACGCCTTGGGAGCTGGATAAGTATTTAGAGACCTTGTAAATTAATCAGAATAAAAACCCCATAAACTGAAATTTCGTTCAAAAAGTATCGAAAAAACGGGGTATGGCAAAAGTTGTTTTTGATTTAAAAGATTTTGCTCCACATCCCCGACTGGTTCGGCACTGGACTGATGCAGGAGAACTAACCCCTCCCCCGGGACTTGAAAAATCAAGAGGGTTTATACAAAAGGAAGTAAAAAAAGCTGCAGACCATGTACCTGCTTCGGCCAACCCTCTGAAAACGCTGATCGTGGGCCCTGCTTATTTTACCGACGTCCCGCTTAAGCACCTACTAGAAAGAGGAAGGGTTGTAGGAGTAGATGTTAATCTCGCGGCAATGGAAGAAACCCGACAGGATTTAACAGAAAGTGAGCAGCCAAAATTAGAATGCTTACAGGGAGATGCCTCTTTATTTGCCACGCGTGCGCTTGAGACAGTAGAAACAGAAATTGAACATGGGAGCTTAGACGACCGGTTGTTTGCCGCTGTTTACAACTCTATTGGCAGGACTATTCAAAACCTGCGCACGCTCCGTTATCCTTTTGCCGAAGGAGAATTTGACACAGTGGTTGCCATGAGCACTGTTACCCAATTAACCATGACGTTTGCTGCTGTTTTGGACGATATTTTTGCGGACAAGTTTGGGGCAGACCCGGCATTTGCTTTTTTCAATTCCCCTTCTCCGATTGAAGGAGCAACCAAAGGAGATCTTTTGCATTCTTTGTTGTCCGAGCTTAATCAAAGGGTTTTTATGCAGCAGTTTAGGGAATTTGCCAGAATGGTAAAAAGAGGCGGAGTGGTCTTTGTTTCCGACCACATTTTCAGAGCCCTTGCATTAGGGTTTAACAGAACGACTGCAACGGTTAACATGCAAGGCATTTACCCAAATAGCTTCATGCAGCAGGAGCTGAACCTCAGGCTAAATACAAAAAGCACAAAGTTAAAAGTGCGGGTCAGGGAAAAAGAAGGCCGCATTTTGTTATCAAGAGAAACTTCATTATATGCCAAGGTCCGAAAATCCAGATTAACTGTTTTAGACCGCTTTTGTTTTTGGAATTTAACCGACGTAGACGATGCCACCGGTACTTATGAGCTCTCACTTGACGAAGCGATTGTGGCTACCAAGGCATAAAAAGAAAACGCCCTCAATGGTTCGACTTCGCTCACCACTAAGGGCGTTTCTGTTTAATCTAGAAACGGACCTAAACTAGACTAATCCCTGTGCATACATTGCGCTCGCTACTTTTTCAAATCCTGCAATGTTTGCTCCAACTACCAGGTTCCCAGGCTGCCCGTATTCTTCTGCTGCAGCTTTGGCCTGGCGGTAAATATGCTGCATGATCTTCTCATCCAGATATTTGTCAACTTCGGCAAAGCTCCATGATAAACGCTGGCTGTTTTGCGTCATTTCGAGTCCAGAAACTGCAACGCCTCCGGCATTTGCAGCTTTGGCAGGACCAAAAGCAACTTTATTCTTTAAGAATACCTTGATCGCTTCCGGGGTCGATGGCATATTTGCACCTTCTGCTACTGCCCAAACTCCATTTGCCACTAATTTTTCAGCTGACTTTTCATCAATTTCGTTTTGGGTGGCGTTTGGAAGAGCAATATCGCACTTAATGGTCCATATACCATTGCATCCTTCGGTATATTTTGCACTTGGATGGTCTTTTACGTATTCAGAAATCCTCTTTCTTTCTACTTCTTTTAATTTCTGGATCGCTTTTAGATCAATCCCGTTGGCATCATAGATATAGCCGTTGGAATCACTCATTGCCACAACCTTTGCTCCTAGCTGCTGGCACTTTTGTACCGCATAAATAGAGACGTTCCCTGAACCGGAACTGACAACCGTAGCTCCTTTGATCTCTTTCTTGGCATCCTTTAACATCTGCAGCAAGAAATAAATTAACCCATAACCGGTTGCTTCTGTTCTAGCCAATGAACCACCCCAATTAAGCCCTTTACCGGTTAGCACTCCAGTAAACTCGTTGCGGATCTTTTTATACATACCAAACATATATCCGATTTCACGTCCGCCTACCCCAATGTCCCCTGCTGGTACGTCTGTGTCCGGACCAATGTGGCGGCAAAGCTCCATCATAAAGCTTTGACAAAAACGCATTACTTCGGCGTCTGACTTCCCTTTTGGATCAAAATCAGATCCACCTTTACCGCCACCCATGGGTAGTCCGGTTAAGGCATTTTTTAGGATCTGTTCAAAACCCAAAAACTTGATGATCCCTAAATATACGGAAGGATGGAAACGAAGCCCGCCTTTGTAAGGGCCGATCGCGCTGTTAAATTCGATCCTGAAACCACGGTTTACTTGAACATTTCCCTTGTCATCTTGCCAAGGCACTCTAAACATCAACTGTCTTTCCGGCTCTACCAGTCTTTCTACGATTTTTGCTATTTTATATTCGGGATGTTTGTCTAGTACTGGGGCAATGGACTCAACCACTTCCTCTACTGCTTGGATAAATTCCGGTTCCCCAGGATTTCTTTTTTTTACTTGATCAATAATTCCTTTTATCATAATACTCACTCCTTATTATTGGCACACAAGTTAAAATAAGTCTTTTGCTGATGCCCTACCCAGACCCTCCTTTCAAAATACCGCTTTACAAAAAATTGCGGCCTTGCTACTATTGCTTACGGCAATGTATTGCCGTATACTATAGTACTATGATACCCGATACAGACCGAAAAATCAACCATATTTTAAAGATTATAGCCTCTTCCCAGCGGCCGATTGGCTCTGTGGAAATCTCTACCCGCTTAAAAGAGCTGGGGATCAACTTAACCGAACGCACTGTGCGCCATTATCTTAAAATGCTCACGGAAAAAGGATTGGTCAAGGTTTTCTGGAAAGAGGGCCGGGTCATTACCAAAAAAGGGGAAGAAGAAATTAAGAACATACTGGTTTCCGACAAAGTAGGTATGATCAGCGCCCACATTGAGACCATGGCTTACAGCATGGACTTTGACCTGGAGGAAAAAGCCGGACGCCTGATCTTAAACCTTTCTTTTTTCCACAAAAGTGATTTCCCAAAAGCCCTAAAAATCATGCGCGAGGTTTTTGCCAAAAAACTAAGCATGGGAGACATGGTAGCAGTGGCTGAAAGCGGACAAGAAATCGGCGGGGTAACAGTGCCAAAAGGAAAAGTAGCCTTTGGTACTTTATGCGGGGTAAATTTAAACGGCATTTTGTTGAAGCAAGCCATACCTGTTGGATCCAGTTTTGGAGGGGTGCTGCAGATAGAGGGGGGCCAGCCACTCCGTTTTACGGAACTAATAAGCTACTCCGGCAGTACTGTTGATCCGCACGAGGTCTTTATCCGCAGCAAGATGACCAGTGTCAGAGAAGCAGCTAAAGGTTCAGGGAAGATTTTGGCAGGGAGCAGAGAAATCCCAGCCGGATCCAGACAAAGGGCTAAAGAGATTATTGAAAAAATGGAAACTGCAGGACTGGGACGGGTACTCTTTATGGGTGAACCTAGTTCTGCGGTTTTGGGTATGCCAGGGGGACTGGAAAGGGTTGGAATCGTAATCCCAGGCGGGCTAAACCCAGTGGCTGCTGCAGGAGAATGGGGGATTGAGACCGAAAGCAAAGCTTTGAGTTGCTTGATTGATTACTCTGAATTAAAAAGTTTTTGGGATTTGTAGAAATTTCCTCCTTTTTTGCACGATAGATATATAGGGAAGAAGATTAAGGCAATCAAGGCATTCAAGGCAAAAAAGACATAAAGGAAAACTGTAAATGCCATTATCAACAAATAGCGTTATTTCTCAAGTTCAACTACGATTTAGAGAAAATTACGTACAAGCACAAAAGAACCCGCGCATTAGCAAGCGAACCCTTAAAGCCGGAGGAATTGCAGATCAAGCTCTAAATTACGCATTAGGATTTAGCACCCAAACACAAAGGCTCTTTTTTCTTCATAACCCGGACCAACATCCAAATGCAGGAACAACTGCACCTATTTCTCAAATCGTGACCAGCCTTTTCCAGAAAGTAGCAGATGAAGTTACCCGAACCGCAGCTTGGGCTTACACAGAAGCAAAGGCAATGCTAAAACAAGGAGTAAAAACTGCATACGCAGAAACACAAGAGATTACATTTATAGGCACTAGGTTTTTAAAAGAAGGTTCTACTCTAGACCAAAAACTAAATCGGGTTTTAGGATTTAAAGACCAATTAGAAAGACTAGAGTTTTTGCAAGACCGCATGCAAGTAAAAGATGCGCTTAAAATAATCGGATGGCTGGAAAAAGTAGACAAGGGAGAAATATCTGATCCTCCCCGAATATCAAACCAAACTGTTTTTTGGACTATTGCAAAAAAGATCACCCAGATGCAATTTGATGCATTATTAAAGAAAAGCCTTGGGCAATTTCAATCCTTTAGGCTCCCAGTATCCCCTTTTACTTTTTCTACGCCTAAATTCACTCCTATTTCAGAAGCAGCTATGTTAAAAGATTTTCGATTGCCTAAAGTAGGTCTTCCTGCTTTACCTAAACATCTTCACGGCTTACCCGGGAAAAAAGATTAGGCCTTACCTTAAGATTGGCATTTGACTTCTTCTTCTAGAATCTGTATAAAATGCCCTTAAGGCCATGAACACCCTAAACACTGTAAGCACTGGCATTAAAGGCTTGGACAACATTCTTCAATCTTTAAGAAAAGGGGACAATGTTGTATGGCAGGTTGATAACCTGGATAGCTATAAGCATTTTTTAAAACCCTACATAGAACAATCCTTAAAAGATAACCGCAATTTAGTCTACATACGCTTTGCAAAGCACCCTCCAGTAGTAGAACCAAACGAAAAAATAAAAACCTATGAGCTGGATGCTTCTTCGGGTTTTGAATCTTTTTCCAAACAGCTCCACGATATTATTACCAAAGAAGGGGTTGGTGCGTTTTACATATTTGACTGCCTTTCCGATTTAATCTCTGCCTGGGCCACTGACCTTATGATCGGCAATTTTTTCATGGTTACCTGCCCTTACCTTTTTAAGCTGGACACCATCGCTTACTTTGCAATTTTAAGGGACAACCATTCTTTTAAAACCATTGCGCGTATCAGAGAAACTACCCAATTGCTTCTGGATGTATATAATTTCGAAGGAACCTACTATGTCCATCCATTAAAAGTGTGGAACCGCCACTCCCCCACCATGTTCCTCCCCCATCTAGAAGAGGGAGAAAAGTTTTCGCCTCTCATTAACAGCGTAGATGCTACAAGGCTTTTTTCTTACCTTTCGAGCAGAAGCGCAGAACGATACCTGGATTACTGGGACCACCTATTTTTAGATGCAGAGGAACTCCTTAAAAAGCCCAGCCTGGAAAAAGAAAAAGAAGAAATGGCAGATAAGCTGATCAAGATCATTATGGGCAGGGAACCAAGAATGGTAGAACTGGTCAAAAAGCACTTCTCACTGAAAGACATTATTGAAATTAAAGCGCGCATGATTGGGACAGGGTTTATCGGAGGGAAAACTGTAGGGATGCTGCTGGCCAGAAAAATACTGAAACAAGACCAATCTATGGATTGGAGCGAAAACATGGAGCCGCACGATTCGTTTTTTATCGGCTCCGACGTGTTCTACACCTACATAGTTGAAAACGGCTGGTGGGACCTGTGGCTGGAGCAAAAAAGCAAGGCTGGTTATTTAAGAAAAGCTGTACAGTTGCGATCAAAAATGCTCAAAGGGAAATTCCCCGAAGAAATCAAAGACCAGTTTCACCAGATCATAGAATATTTCGGCCAATCACCAATCATTATCCGTTCCAGCAGCCTTTTGGAAGATAGTTTTGGGAACGCTTTTGCCGGAAAATACGAAAGCCTCTTTTTGGCCAACCAGGGAAACCCGGAAGACCGGTATTTAAAATTCGAGGACACGGTAAGGCAGATCTTTGCCAGCACATTAAATGAAGATGCCCTAACCTACAGGCTGCAAAGAGGATTGAGCCAGCTTGACGAGCAGATGGCTCTTTTGGTACAGCGCGTTTCAGGTTCTTACCACAAAAGCTACTTTTTCCCATTCCTGGCAGGAGTTGGTTTTTCTTACAACACCTTTGTCTGGGACAAAAACATGGACCCGCTTGCAGGAATGCTGCGTTTAGTACTGGGGCTTGGAACCAGAGCAGTAAATAGAGTGGAGGGAGACTATCCAAGCATTGTTGCTTTGGACAATCCGCTCTTAAAACCTTACGCGGGAATAGAGGGACTGCGTAAATTCTCCCAGCATGAAATTGACCTGCTCAATCTTGGCAGCAATGAACCGGAAACGCTCCCCTTATCTAAGCTTTTGGAAGAAAAGATAGATTTAGACATGGGATTGATAGGTAAAAGAGACAGAGAAACAGAGAATAAAATGCGGGAGATTGGAATGAGCGGGGAAGCCTGGGTTTTAACTTTTGAAAAACTATTATCGGAAACAGATTTTGCAGGCAAAATGCAAAAACTCTTAAAAACTCTGGAAAATAGTTATCAGTATCCTGTAGATGTTGAATTTACTGCAAACATGAACAAAGAAGAAAAACTGCAAATCAATCTAGTACAGTGCCGGCCGCTTCAAGCAAAAGGATCCGGAGGAGCGGTAAAAATACCCAAGAACATCCCAAAAGAATCGGTTATTTTCAAATCGGAATCAAGCTTTATGGGCGGAAGCATCATCCTGCCGATCCAAAGGATTATCTACATTAACCCTGAAACCTATGGAGACCTGCTCATTGCGAAGAAGTATGAATTAGCCAGATTGATTGGGAAGCTAAACAAAAAAATCGGGGACAAAGAAAAGCTCCCTACTCTCTTAATCGGCCCGGGG
>JAPLLA010000017.1:30641-87403 GCA_026387795.1 Candidatus Saganbacteria bacterium
ACACGCGACCCATCACTAGGGGTACCGGTCAAGTTTGCAGAGATCAACAACATTGCAGCTTTGGTAGAAGTGGATGATCCAGCCGGAGGGTTTATGCCTGAGCTTTCTTTTGGCTCCCACTTCTTTTTGGACCTGGTTGAAACCGGGATCTTTTACGTGGCCCTCTTTCTTGAAAATAAAAATGTCTCCTTAAACAAAACTTGGCTGGACTCTCTGCCCAATAGCATCAAAAAAATCCTCCCTGAAGCAGCGGATTATCAAAAGGTGCTTAAGGTAGTGGATTTTAAAGAAAAACAAATTAGACTGCTTGCAGACATTACTTCCCAAAAAGTGATTTGCCTATTGTAATTTTCTACAAATTTGTATACAATACAATATTGTATGAGCCCAATGCAAGATGTTAAAATAAAATTGCTCATGGAAATTGGGGACGCGCTCTCCTCCTCGCTTGACCTTGAAAAAAGTTTAAATTCCATCCTTAAGGTTTTGTCCGATTCTCTGGAAATGCAGCGCGGCACAATTACTCTTGTTGATCCTTCTACCAACGATTTAAAAATTGAAGTCGCACAAGGGCTTACCAAGGCAGAGAAAGAAAGAGGAAGATACAAGATCGGAGAAGGGATTACGGGTAAAGTTGTAGAAACCGGGCAACCCATGGTTATCCCGGACATTGGCGCAAGTCCGCAGTTTCTAAATCGTACTCAGGCAAGAAAGGGTTTGGAAGAAAGAAAATTCGCCTTTCTTTGTGTACCAATCAAAGCAAGCAACAAAATTGTAGGAGCACTTTCTGTTGACCATTTATTTAAGGGAAATATTTCTTATGAGGAAGATATCAAGCTCTTAACCATTGTCGCAACCATGGTTGGCCAAGCAGTCAAAATCAGGGAGCTGGCAGACAAAGACAAGCAAACCATTCTCTCTGAAAATTTAAAATTAAAGCAGCAGTTAAAAGGAAAGCATAAATTCGGCAACATCATTTACACCTCTCCTATTATGGAAGCTACCTTAGAAGCGGCAATGCAGGTAGCGCAGAGCCAGGCAACGGTAATGATCCGAGGGGAATCTGGTACAGGGAAAGAGCTGGTAGCAGCTGCCATCCACTATTCCAGCCCGCGTTCCAATAAACCATTTATTAAGGTGGCTTGTGCCGCACTCCCTGAAAACTTGCTGGAATCCGAACTTTTTGGTTACGAAAGAGGGGCTTTTACCGGAGCGCTAGAGAGGAAGCTAGGCAGGTTTGAAATGGCTAGCGGAGGCACCATTTTCCTGGATGAAATAGGAGACCTTACGCTTTCTACCCAAGTCAAACTGCTCCGCGTACTCCAAGAAAAGGAATTCGAACGCCTTGGAGGAAACCAAACCATTAAAACCGATGTCCGGATAATTTGTGCTACCCACAGGAACCTGGAAGAAATGGTAAAAGAAGGGAAATTCAGGGAGGATCTGTTTTATCGAATCAATGTATTCCCGATTATCCTTCCTCCTTTAAGAGAAAGAAAAGAAGATCTTCCGCTTTTAGTTGCTCACTTCATCCATAAATACAATAAAGAGAATAAAGCCAATATCGAAGGTGTAGACCGCGCTGCACTGGGAGTGATTATGGGATACAATTGGCCAGGCAATATAAGAGAGCTGGAAAACGTAATCGAAAGAGCAGTTATACTTTGCCAGCAGGATTTAATTACCCCAAAACATTTGCCAATTAATTTAGCAAAAGAAGCAATTGAGGTCCCGCAAGAAGGAGCCACTCTTCCGGAAATAGTAGAAGCCATTGAGAAACAAAAGATCAAAGAAGCATTGGAAAAACATAAAAGTCAGCGTAAAGCTGCAACAGCACTTGGCCTTACAGACAGAGTGTAGGGCAAGGGACAAGTCCTTGCCCTGCTTACACAAAAAAGTAGCCTCCCCACTCAAAACCATACAAAATCGTATCCTTTTCTATCCTTCCACGAAGAAAATCCTGTGGCAAGCAAATTGCTCCTTACAAAGTACACCAGTGCACCTGCCTACGCTAACGCTTCGGCAGGCAAGCCAGAGCACAAGTGAAAAGGGAGGAGAAAAATGGAAACAAAATTAAGCTTATTTTTATTGGCAAGTATTCTATTAAGCGGGATTTGCTTTGCAACCCCATCCACCCAGATTTGGAATCCGTCAACTGACATCCAAACTACAGGTACTTATCATTTTGGCATTGATAACTATGCCACCCTGGTACCGCCATCAGACGGAGGCTACGCTTTTCCAACTGATTTTGGCTTAACCTATGGGGCGCTTCCAGGACTGGAGGTAGGGATCGATTTATTTGCCCCACAGGAAAACCCTGCATATTTCAACTTGAAATATGGGATACCTGAAGCAGAAAAACTTCCTGCTTTTGCAGTGGGAGGGTATAACTTTGGGACTAAGACCGAAGTAACAGATCAAAATATTGTTTACGGATTAATTGCTAAAACCTTCCCGCTCGGCAGGCTCTCTGCCGGATATTTCAGCGGAAATCCGAATTTACTGGTTGATAACAACGGCAATAAAGATAATGCTGGCCTGATTTTAACCTGGGATAAATACATTAATGATAAATTGTGGCTTTGTATAGATTATGCTGGCACTAAATCTGTAATTGGGTCTACTTTTTACGGATTGTCCTGGGCTTTCTCATCCAACACTTCTGTACTCTTTGCTTACGGCACCTGGAACAACGGCGCAAAGCCAACTGTCACAACACAATTAGATATCAATTTTTAAACTGGTGCACCGGTGCTCTGGTGCACTAAATAAAAGGGGGCGAGTAAAATGATAAATGCAGGAGATACAGCGTGGGTTCTGATTTCTACGGCTCTGGTTATCTTGATGACGCCGGCGGTTGGGTTCTTTTATGGAGGAATGGTAAGAAAGAAAAATATCCTTTCTACTATTATGATGTGTTTTGCAATCTTGGCTTTGATCAGCGTGCAATGGGTTCTATTTGGATTTACTTTGGCATTTGCTCCAACCATTGGCGGAATCATTGGGAACGGCAAATGGCTAGGACTGCTCGGATTGGGAAGCACTCCCCTAGTAGATTACGCAGCAACTATCCCTGCACTAGCCTTTATCATGTTCCAGGCAGCATTTGCAATTGTAACACCGTCATTGATCGTCGGAGCTTTTGTAGAAAGGATAAAGTTTTCCGCATTTTTAGTTTTTTCACTGCTATGGGCTACCATCTGCTACGATCCAGTTGCACACTGGGTCTGGGGAATCGGCGGATGGCTGCGGATGCTCGGAGCACTCGATTTTGCGGGAGGAACTGTAGTCCACGTTACCGCAGGATTTTCCGCTCTAGCAATCGCTCTCATTATTGGAAAAAGAAGAGGCTATGGTAAAGATAATATGGAACCAAGCAACATCCCTTTTGTTGTTCTTGGCGCAGTTTTACTTTGGTTTGGCTGGTTTGGTTTTAACGGGGGCTCGGCACTCGCAGCAAACGGATTGGCAGCTTCTGCCTTCTTAGTTACTAACACAGCTGCAGCTGCTGCAGCCCTCGTTTGGATGCTTCTAAGCTGGATCCACAGAAAACCGAGCGTTTTAGGAGTTGCTACGGGTGCGGTTGTTGGACTCGTGGCCATTACCCCTGCATCGGGATTTGTTGATCCCCTTTCTTCAATTGCTATTGGCGGTATAGCAGCTCTTATTTCTTATTATATGATCGTATTAAGGATGAAAATACGGATCGATGAATCGCTGGACGTTTTTGCCTGCCACGGGATGGGTGGTTTTTGGGGTGCGGTTGCCACTGGCATTTTTTGCAGCAAAGCTGTAAATCCGGCTGGAGCAGACGGGTTACTGTTAGGCAACGTTCATCAGTTTTGGGTACAACTCCTGGCTGCTTCTGTCACCGCGGCCTTTGCTTTTGGCGTAACTTTGGTTTTAGCAAAGGGAATAGACATGGTTATGGGACTTAGAGTTGCTGATAATGAGGAATTAGTAGGTTTGGATATTTCCCAACATGCGGAAAGCATATAAACATAAGGGGGCGATAAAAATGAAAAAAGTTGAAGCAATTATCCGTTCCGAAAAATTGGAGGAGCTTCGCGAAGCCTTTGATGTCCATGGGTTCTCGGGCATGACTGTAACAGATGTAAAAGGTAGGGGAACACAAAAAGGGATCACTTTGGAATGGCGGGTAGGTGAATATCACGTAGAATTTTTGCCAAAAACAAAAATAGAATTAGTTGTTAATGATGAGGATGCGAAAAAGGTCGTTGGAATCATAGAATCTGTATGCGATTCAGGAAATATCGGAGATGGCAAGATTTTTGTCTCCAATGTGGAAGAGGTAATAAGGATCCGGACCAAAGAAAACGGGATAAAGGCAATATAGTTACAGAACAGTTCCATATTTCCAAAAGGCGAGGATGATCATCCTCGCCTTTTGGAAATGCAATATGTCCCTACAAAAATGTACCTCCCCCTCTTCCATTGACGCTCAAGACATCCATGGAAGGCAAATTGCTACTATAAGCAGTGTGTTTAACTAAGGAGGCAAATGTTTATGATCAATACAGGAGACACGGCTTGGGTTCTGATTTCTACTGCTTTGGTTATCTTGATGACCCCCGCAGTCGGGTTCTTTTACGGCGGGATGGTCAGGAAAAAAAGCATTCTTTCCACATTAATGATGTGTTTTGCCGCGCTCTTCTTGATCAGTATCCAATGGGTTTTGTTTGGCTATACACTTGCATTTGGACCCACTAAATCCGGATTAATTGGGGGGCATGTTTGGCTGGGATGGAGTAGGCCAAGCCCCAAATCTTGCTTATGCTGCTACTATCCCTGCCCTTGCATTCATGATGTTTCAAGCAGCTTTTGCCATTATTACCCCATCTTTAATTGTAGGCGCATTTGTTGAGAGGATTAAATTCGCATCTTTTTTGATTTTTACCGGATTATGGGCTACTTTTGTTTATGATCCAGTAGCGCACTGGGTCTGGGGAGTTGGCGGATGGTTGAGGATGATGGGTTTATTGGATTTTGCAGGAGGAACAGTGGTCCACATTACTGCAGGCTTTTCTGCCTTAGCCATAGCTATGGTTATAGGTAAAAGAATCGGCTATGGAAAAGATAACATGGAACCAAGCAACATCCCGCTGGTTGTTTTGGGTGCTGTGCTTCTCTGGTTTGGCTGGTTCGGCTTTAACGGAGGTTCGGCCTTAGGAGCAAATGGAATAGCAGTGCAGGCTTTTGTAACTACCAATATTTCCGGCGCAACAGCAGCTCTGGTATGGATGATTTTAAGCTGGCTGCACCGCAGGCCTAGCGTATTGGGAGTAGCAACCGGAGCAGTGGTAGGGCTTGCTGCCATCACTCCTGCATCCGGCTTTGTAAGCCCCATGGCAGCTATGGCAATTGGAAGCGTAGCAGCAGTAATTTCTTATTATATGATCCTCTTGAGAATGCATATACGCATTGACGAATCACTTGACGTGTTTGCTTGCCATGGTATGGGAAGCTTTTGGGGAGTGGTTGCTACCGGTATTTTTGCAAGCAAAGCCATTAATCCTGCCGGGGCCAATGGATTACTTCTAGGCAACCCCGGCTTAGTATGGACACAGCTTTTTGCTGCACTGGTAGTAGCGGGTTTCTCTTTTGTGGTAACATATGTCCTGGCTACTTTAATTGATCTTTTTGTCGGCTTACGGGTTAATAAAAACGAGGAAATGGTTGGACTGGACATTTCGCAGCACGCGGAGAGCGTATAAGGAGGAGATTAAAATGAAAAAAGTTGAAGCAATTATCCGTCCGGAAAAATTGGAAGAATTAAGAGAAGCCTTGGATGCCAAAGGTTTTTCGGGTATGACTGCAACCGAAGTAAAAGGCCGCGGCGCGCAAAAAGGGATCACATTAGAATGGCGGGTTGGGGAATATAACGTTGATTTCCTGCCCAAAATTAAACTTGAGCTCGTAGTAGAAGAAAAAAATGTGGCCAGCGTCATAGAAACCATCCAATCCATCTGTTCTACTGGAAACATCGGAGATGGGAAAATCTTTATTTCGCCCATTGAAGATGTGATCCGCATACGTACCAAAGAACAAGGGAAAACTGCGATATAACAAGCATCGGTATCATAATTCAAAGGCGAGGATGATCATCCTCGCCTTTGAATTAGCAATAATGTCATACAATTTTGTATAAATGCCCCTCAAACACCACCGTAAAACCTACAAAAATGTATTGCCACAAATCCTCCTATCATGGTTTTTTATTGATCTAATGCCTATTTTTTAGGCACACCCCCTCTGGCAAGCCAATTGCTCTATAAAGTAAGCAAAGGGGGTAAAATCATGACTACAAAAGAAGAGATTTTTAAGCAGGTAAAAGAGAACAATGTCGAGTTTATCAGATTATGGTTCACGGATATCAATGGGATTCTAAAGAGCTTCGCGATCAGCCCGGATGAATTGGAGGGTGCCTTAACCCAGGGAATGGGTTTTGACGGTTCTTCCATTACCGGCTTCCAGGATATCGAAGAATCCGATATGATCGCTATGCCGGATCCGGATACCTTTGCAATCCTGCCTTGGAGACCAGCAGATGCCCCGGTAGCAAGAATGATCTGCGACATCCTCCAGCCTTCTGCAGGAAAACATAAGCCCTATGAAGGAGATCCCCGCTACGTATTAAAAAGAGCTTTAGAAAAAATGAAAAAAATGGGGTTTGACCATTTTTACGTAGGACCGGAATTGGAATATTTCTACTTCAAATCTTCCAATGCAACCGAAATCATCGATTCAGGAGGATATTTTGATTTAACTCCTCTTGATATGGCCTCGGATCTCCGGAGAGAAACTGTTTTGGCCTTAAGAAAATTAGGCATCAACGTCGAGTATAGCCATCATGAAGTAGCACCCAGCCAACACGAAATCGATATGCGTTATGCTGATGGACTTGTGTATGCAACTTTTATGCCCAAACCGATCTTTGGGCAAAACGGTTCAGGAATGCACTGCCACCAATCCTTGTTCAAAGGAAGCAAGAATGCCTTTTTTGATGATAAAGATAAATATGGTTTATCAGATATAGCAAAAGCCTATATCGCTGGCATCTTAAAACATGCACCGGAAATGATCTCTGTGCTTGCACCGTGGGTCAACTCTTACAAAAGATTGGTCCCAGGCTACGAAGCACCCGTGTACATTGCTTGGTCCAGGAGAAACCGTTCAGCCTTGGTCCGGGTCCCAATGTACCAACCAGGCAAAGAAGCAGCCACCAGAATGGAGCTCCGCTGCCCAGACCCATCGGGAAACCCTTACCTGCAATTTGCGGTAATGTTAAACGCTGGGCTTAAAGGAATAGAAGAAGGGTATAAGCTTGCCGAGCCAATGGAATTAAACCTTTATCACCTTTCTGATGAAGAAAGAGCAGAGAGAGGGATTAAGTCCCTTCCTGCCAGTCTTGGAGAAGCAATTGCAGTTACAGAAAAAAGCGAACTAATGCGCGAAGCTCTGGGCGACCACTGCTTTGAACGGTTTATTGCTATTAAAAAGCAGGAATGGGACGACTTCCGCATCCAAGTCACAGAGTACGAACTAAAGAGATATCTTCCTATCTTATAAAGCTGTAAGGCAAAAACGGGGTGCTTCCAAAACATCCCGTTTTTTGTCCCAAGAGGTGCCTAAAGAATAGGCAGGATCAAATAAAATGGACATAGATGAATTAATATTTATAGAACATAACGGGGAAGCCTATCGATATATAGTAGAATCTATAGAACGCACTCTTTTGGCAAAAGCCTTCACCTATACGCACGGAAACCAACTGGAAGCTGCCAGGATCCTTGGAATTAACAGAAACACATTACGGACTAAACTAAAAAAACTCGGGATCATCAGGAGCTAATACAATGTACGACCAAATTAAAGCTCAAGGACTTTATGACCCGCGCTTCGAGCACGATAGCTGCGGAGTGGGCTTTGTAGTTAATATCAAAGGGAAACAGTCTAATGAGATAGTAAAACAAGGACTGAAGATCTTGGAACGATTAGCTCATCGAGGTGCAGTAGGAGCTGACCCAAAAACTGGGGACGGTGCAGGAATACTCCTCCAAATGCCGCATGATTTTTTTGCTGCTGTCTGCAAAGAAAACAAAATTAAACTCCCCCACCCTGGAGGCTACGGGACAGGGCTGGTTTTTCTTCCCCAAGACCCCAAAGAAAGAAAAACCTGCAAGGCCATCTTCAAAAAACAAATTGAAACAGAAGGACAAATTCTCCTAGGCTGGAGAGAGGTCCCAGTTGATCCCAACCAAATCGGCAAGACCGCAAAAGAAACCCAACCAGCCATTGAACAGGTTTTTATCCTTAAAGGGAAAAAAATAAGGGCCCAGATCGATTTTGAAAGAAAACTCTATATCATTAGAAAACTGGTTGAAAATGAAACAAGAGAAAATAAGCTTTTTCTGTATATTACAAACCTTTCTTCTTTAACCTTTTCCTACAAAGGGCTTTTAATGCCTGAACAAGTAGAGAGCTTTTTCCTGGACCTGCAAGATCCAAGGCTTAAAAGCTCTATTGCCCTGGTACATTCCAGGTACAGCACCAATACTTTTCCTACTTGGGACCTGGCGCAGCCTTTTCGTTTCTTAGCGCACAACGGTGAGATTAATACCCTGCAAGGAAACCGCAACTGGATGAAAGCAAAAGAAGGTTTGCTTGCTCCGATGGAGTCCGAGACTCATCGGAGTCCTCGGACCAGTAAGGTTTTTGGGAAAGAGATTGAAAAGCTAAAACCGGTAATTGTCCCTGGTGGGAGCGATTCTGCAACACTAGATAATGTATTGGAACTTTTAGTGCTAAGCGGGCGTTCTCTTCCCCACGCTATGCTCATGCTGGTCCCACAAGCTTGGGAAAACAACAACTCAATTGATAAGGAACTAAAGGATTTTTATCGCTATCACGCTTGCTTTATGGAACCGTGGGACGGGCCGGCTGCGATCGCATTTACAGACGGGACTCAAGTTGGTGCAATTCTGGACAGAAACGGGCTTAGGCCAGCCAGATACATTATTACTAAAAACGATCTCGTAGCCATGGCTTCCGAGGTCGGAGTGTTAGATGTCCCGGCAGAAGAAATTGTAGCGTCCGGAAGGCTCGAGCCTGGAAAGATGTTTTTCATAGACACCAAAGAAGGCAGGATTATTGGCGACGAAGAGATCAAAGAAACACTCTCCAGCCAAAAACCATATGAGAAATGGGTAGAGGAAAATCTGGTGGAAATGGAAAAACTGCTTAAAATCAGCAGCTGCGAAGAAGAAACCCCCCCTCTTATCTCACGGCTCAAAGCTTTTGGCTACAGCCGCGAAGATATGAAAGTAATTTTGCAGCCAATGGGAGAAAAAGGGAAAGAACCAGTGGGCTCTATGGGAAACGATACTCCGCATGCAATACTGTCCGAACAGCCGGAACTGCTTTATAACTATTTCAAACAGCTCTTTGCACAAGTGACGAATCCTCCTATTGACTCTATCCGCGAAGAATTGGTTATGAGCCTGGAAAGCTATGTGGGCCCGCAAAAAAACATGTTGGACGAAACCCCGGAACATTGCCACAAACTAAAGGTCAAAGAGCCGATCTTAACCAATGATGAACTGGAAAAAATCCGTTACATCAGGAAAAACAGCTTTAAAACCAAGACCATCTCCATCCTATTCAAGGTAAACAGCAAAAATGCGTTTACAAAAACCATTGATCGTATCTGCCAAGAATCCAGGCAAGCCATTGCCGAAGGCTATTCATTTATTATCCTAAGCGACCGTGGAACAAACAAGGACCTTGCACCTTTGCCTGCATTACTAGCAGTAGGAGCAGTGCACCATTTCCTAATTAAAGAATCCCTGCGCACTCAAATTGGCATCATCGTAGAAAGCGGCGAGCCCAGGGAGGTCCACCACTTCGCGCTTCTTTTTGGTTATGGCGCAGACTGCATTAATCCTTACCTGGCATACGAAGCCATAGAGCTTCTGGTTGCGGAAAAAGAACTGGTGCTGGACGGAAAAACTGCAATCAACAACTACCGCCACGCAGTAGAAAAAGGGATCCTAAAAATCCTCTCAAAAATGGGGATTTCCACTCTTAACAGCTACAGGGGATCGCAGATTTTTGAGGCGCTTGGACTAGCAGACGAAGTCATTGAAAGATGCTTCACAGGGACTGTTTCCAGGATCGGGGGAGCAGACTTTGAAACCCTGGCAAAAGAAACCATCCTAAGACATAAAGAAGGATTCCCGGATAGAGAAATTGGCACTCCCCTTTTAAAAACCGGCGGAGTTTACCAATGGAAAAAAGATGGGGTATTCCATTTGTGGAACCCGGAAAGTATTGCTGCGCTACAAGATGCTTCCAGAAATAATGACCCAAAGAAGTATGAGGAATTCTCAAAACTCATCAATAATCAATACGGCCATCCGACTACACTCCGAAGCCTTCTAAAGCTGCGGAAAGGAAATCCTCTCCCCATAGAAGAAGTAGAGCCTATAGAGGAAATTTTGAAACGTTTTGTCAGTGGGGCCATGAGTTTTGGTTCTATCAGCAAAGGGACTCATGAAACCATTGCCATTGCCATGAACAGGATCGGCGGAAAATCCAATACCGGTGAAGGGGGCGAAGACCCAACTCGTTTTACCCCTCTTCCAAACGGCGATTCCAAGCGGAGCGCTATTAAACAAGTCGCGTCTGGAAGATTTGGCGTAACCACAAATTATCTGGTAAATGCAGATGAACTGCAGATCAAAATTGCTCAAGGTGCAAAACCGGGTGAAGGAGGACAACTCCCCGGACACAAAGTAAGCGTGACTATTGCTAAAACGCGTTACACAACCCCTGGAGTAACTTTAATCTCTCCGCCACCTCATCATGACATTTATTCTATTGAAGACTTGGCACAGCTGATCTTTGACTTAAAAAATGTAAATCCAAAAGCCAGAATTTCCGTAAAACTCGTTTCGGAAGTCGGAGTTGGGACCATTGCAGCAGGAGTAGCCAAAGGACATGCAGATATGATTTTAATTTCCGGAGGAGACGGCGGAACCGGAGCATCTCCTAGAAGTTCAATTAAACATGCGGGGCTACCGTGGGAATTGGGCCTTGCTGAAACACATCAAACTTTAGTTCTAAATGATCTGAGAAGCAGGGTCAGGCTGCAAACAGACGGACAAATGCGCACGGGCCGCGACGTTGCCATTGCAGCATTGCTTGGTGCGGAAGAATTTGGTTTTTGCACTGCCCTTCTTATTACTCTTGGATGCGTAATGCTTAGGCATTGCCATCTTAACAACTGTTCTTTGGGCGTTGCCACGCAAGACGATCTTTTATCAAAAAGGTTCCAAGGCAGGCCTGAATACATTATAAATTACCTCCGTTTTGTAGCTGCGGAGCTCCGGGGCATCATGGCAGAGCTCGGTTTTAGAAAACTTGAGGAGATGGTAGGCAGAGTTGATCTCCTGGAAGTTAATGAAGAGATTGTTCCATGGAAAGCAAAAGGGATAGATTATTCAAAAATTCTTTATACACCAAAACACGGTAAAAAAGTAGAAATCCGTTGTACTAAAGCTCAAAATCACGGCATCGACAAGGTCCTTGACCGGAAATTGATTGAGCTGGCTCTCCCTGCACTGGAAAAAGGAACTATCGTAAATCATTCCTTAGCAATTAGAAACAGTAATCGGACCGTTGGGACCATGCTAAGCGGGGAACTGGTAAAAAGATATGGGGAATCGGGACTGCCGGAAGACACTATAAAATTTAAATTTAAAGGCGTGGCTGGACAAAGCTTTGGGGCATGGCTGGCAAAGGGAATTACTTTTGAGCTCGAAGGTTTTGCCAACGATTACGTGGGCAAAGGGATGTCCGGCGGGAAAATTATCATTTATCCAGACCAGGACTCTGTCTTAGATGCCAGCAAAAACGTCATCATAGGTAATACCACTTTTTACGGCGCAACTAGCGGCGAAGCTTACATCAGAGGCGTAGCAGGAGAACGGTTTTGCATCCGTAATTCCGGATTATATGCTGTAGTAGAAGGCGTGGGAGACCACGGCTGCGAATACATGACAGGTGGAAGAGTAGTCATTCTGGGAAATACCGGCAGGAATTTTGGCGCAGGGATGTCGGGCGGTCTTGCCTATGTGTATGACAAAGACGGGACTTTCAGTGAAAAATGTAATTTACAAATGGTGGAACTGCAAACCCTGCAAGAAGAAGATAAGGTGACCATTTTAAGGCTGCTCCATATCCACTTTAAAAGCACCCAAAGCCCAATTGCGAGAAGAATTTTGGATAATTTTACCAAGGAAGGAAGACGTTTTGTAAAAGTAATGCCTTTGGAATATAAGAGGATTTTGGAAGAAAAGAAATATTCCGCCACTGAAAACGAGTTGGAAACCGAAGGCTAAATGCCTCGGTTTCCAAAAAAGGTCGCAATGAATAAACGGGAAACCGCGACATTTAGTCGCAGGTTTCCCGCAACCTAAGGAGATAGAAGTATGGGAGACACAAAAGGGTTTTTAAAAACGAGCAGGCAAAGCTGCGAGTACCGCGCTGTAGAAGAACGCGTTGCGGACTTTGGCCAGGTTGCAAAGCCCAGGCCGGACCGTGCTTCCAAAGAACAAGCTTCGCGCTGCATGGATTGCGGAACACCTTTCTGCCATTGGGGCTGCCCGATTGGCAACTACATTCCGGAATGGAACGATGCTGTGTTTTCCGACCACTGGGAAAAAGCTTTTGTCCTGCTTAATGCTTCAAATCCTTTGCCTGAAATTACAGGCAGGGTCTGCCCTGCTCTTTGCGAATATGCTTGCGTGCTGGGGATCAACGACGATCCTGTTACCATCAGAGAAAACGAACTCGCCATTATTGAGCATGCGTTCAAAAAAGGATTAATTAAGCCAAACCCGCCAAAAACCAGGACCGGTAAAAAAATAGCAGTGATTGGATCCGGTCCAGCGGGATTATCCGCTGCAGCAACCCTGAATCAAATGGGACATACAGTTACGGTTTTTGAAAAAGATGAGAAGCCAGGAGGGATACTGCGTTTTGGCATTCCGGATTTTAAACTGGAAAAAGAAATTTTAGACCGTAGGATCAGCATTTGGAAAAAAGAAGGGATTACTTTTAAAACTGGCATCAATGTAGGTAAGGATTATCCTACAGATAAATTGTTAAAAGAATTTGATGCGGTTTGCTTGAGTGGAGGCTCTCGACATCCAAGAGACCTAAAAGTTCCTGGAAGAGAATTAAAAGGAATCTATTTTGCCATGGATTATTTAATGCAATCGAACCGAAGGGTCGCAGGAACAAAAATACCGGCAAAAGACCTAATCGATGCAAAAGGTAAAAACGTAGTAGTAATCGGCGGCGGGGACACTGGAGCAGACTGCGTAGGGACTGCACGCCGGCAAGGGGCAAAAAGCATCACTCAAATCGAAGTTCTTCCTAAACCTTCTGCTTGCCGTCCAGAAAATCAACCGTGGCCAGGGTATCCGGCTATTTTTAAAACTTCTTCCAGCCATGAAGAAGGATGCAACAGGCATTGGGAAGTAGTAACCAAGGAAATTATTGGTAAAAATGGGCAGGTACAAAAAATAGTGGCTGAAGCTTGCGGAAAAGAGCTCCAAATCGAGGCAGACCTAGTATTACTCGCAATTGGATTTTTGCATCCTGAACAAAATGGCCTATTAGAAAATTTAAAAGTGGCTTTTAGCGAACGTGGCAATGTAAAAACCGATGAAAATTATATTACGAGCGTCAAAGGAGTTTTTTCTGCAGGGGACATGAGAAGAGGACAATCGCTTGTGGTGTGGGCAATTTACGAAGGCAGGCAAGCCGCACAAGCGATTGATAAATATTTATTATGAAAGCAATTTTAGCGCTTGAAGATGGGACAATTTTTACAGGGGCTGCATTTGGTGCTACTGGCGAGTCCTATGGAGAAGTAGTTTTTAACACCTCCATGACCGGGTACCAGGAAATTTTGACTGATCCTTCTTACAAAGGGCAGATTGTTACCATGACCTACCCTTTGATCGGAAACTACGGCATCAATACAGAAGACTTCGAGTCCGAAAAACCGCATCTTTCAGGTTTTGTAGTACGGGAAAAAAGCAAAATCGTAAGCAATTGGCGTTCAAGCGAGAGCTTGGATGAATTTCTAAAGAAAAATAGAGTTATCGGCATTGAGGGGATCGACACCCGTGCGTTAACACTGCACATCCGTTCTTTGGGCGCCATGAAAGGCGTTATTTCAACTGTTGACCTAAGCCCGGAAAGCCTGGTCAAAAAAGTAAAAGTATCTGAGGGGTTGGTGGGGATCGATTTAGTAAAAAAAGTGACTTGCAAGAAAGCTTATGACTGGAACACCAGTGGGGAATATAAGGTGGTGCTTTTAGACTGCGGCGCCAAGTTCAACATTATGCGGGAATTGGCTATGCGCGGGTGCCAGGTTACAGTTGTTCCAGCAAATACTTCTGCAAAAGAGATTTTAGCCATGAAGCCGGATGGAGTAATGCTCTCCAACGGCCCTGGAGATCCGGCTGCTGTAACCTATGTAATTGAAACCGTCAAAGAACTGATCGGCAAAGTCCCGATTTTCGGGATCTGCCTTGGCCACCAAATGCTGGGACTAGCCTTAGGGGGTAAAACCTTTAAATTAAAGTTTGGACATCGCGGAGCAAACCATCCGGTCATGAACTTAAAAACCCGGAAAGTAGAAATTACTACGCAAAACCACGGCTTTTGCTTGGACCTGGATAGCTTGAATACAAAAGAGATAGAACTGACCCATGTAAACTTAAATGACCATACTTCTGAAGGAATAAGACACAAGAAGCATCCGGTTTTTTCCGTGCAGTACCACCCGGAAGCAGCAGCAGGCCCACACGACAGCAGGTATTTGTTTGAGGAGTTTATCCAATGCCTAAAAGAAAAGATATAAAGAGCATTCTGATCATCGGCTCGGGTCCGATCGTGATCGGCCAAGCATGCGAATTTGACTATTCGGGCGTACAAGCTTGCAAAGCCTTAAAAGCCGATGGCTATAAGATTATTCTAGTAAACAGCAACCCTGCCACTATCATGACAGACCCTGAAATGGCAGACCGGACTTACATTGAACCGATTACTGCGGATATAGTAGAAAAAATCATTGCCAAAGAGCGTCCTGATGCGCTCCTTCCTACCCTGGGAGGCCAAACTGCCTTAAATTGTGCGGTAGAACTTTGGGAAAAGGGAGTTTTGCAGAAATATAAAGTAGAAATGATCGGCGCAAATGCCGAAGTGATTAAAAAAGCAGAAGACCGCGACTTGTTTAAGCAGGCAATGCAAAAAATTGGTATCGATGTCCCTATAAGCGGACTGGCACATACATATAAAGAAGCCTTAGTAGTATTAGAAAAAATCGGCTTCCCTGTAATTATTCGTCCGGCATTTACACTTGGCGGGACCGGAGGAGGAATCGCTTATAATTTTGAAGAATTTAAGGTGCTTGCAAACAGAGGACTTGAAGCCAGCCCAATTTCCGAGATTTTGATCGAAGAATCATTGATCGGATGGAAAGAATTTGAGCTGGAAGTAATGCGCGACCTAAACGATAACGTAGTCATCATCTGTTCTATAGAAAACTTTGACCCAATGGGGATCCACACCGGGGACTCAATTACAGTTGCTCCTGCGCAGACCTTGACAGACAAAGAATACCAAGCGTTGCGCGACCAGTCGATTGCAATTATCAGGGAAATCGGAGTAGAAACCGGAGGATCTAACATCCAGTTCGCTGTACACCCAGATACAGGCAGGATTGTAATCATAGAAATGAACCCTCGCGTATCCAGGTCTTCTGCCCTAGCCTCAAAAGCTACTGGATTTCCAATCGCCAAGATCGCTGCAAAGCTGGCAGTTGGCTATACATTAGATGAGATACCAAATGACATTACTAAAAAGACCCCTGCCTCATTTGAGCCTACTATCGACTATTGCGTGGTTAAGATCCCCAGGTTTACTTTTGAGAAATTCCCCGGGGCTGATCCCAAACTCGGGATTTCAATGAAGTCTGTTGGCGAAGCAATGGCAATTGGCAGAACTTTTAAAGAAGCACTGCAAAAAGGACTGCGGTCTTTGGAAATCAAGGCCATGGGGCTAGAGGATATGGTCAAAGATGTAAGCCAAGAGGAACTTGAAGCAGGACTTCGTTTTGCGGGAGCCGAGAGGATCTTTCTTGTTAAACGCGCACTGCAAACAGGGATGTCTTTGGACCAAATCTATGCCCTAAGCAAAGTAGACCGTTGGTTTCTAAGCAATATGTTGGAGCTGGTGGAATTTGAAAACCATCTCAAAACTTTCAAAGGGAAAAATATCCCTACAGAGGTGCTAAGAGAAGCAAAGATCATGGGATTTTCTGACATCCAACTTGGCAAGCTTTGGGAAATAACCGAAGAAGCGGTTTTTGATTTAAGAAAAGAAAGAGGAGTAGTACCGCATTTCAAGCAAGTAGATACTTGTGCTGCGGAGTTTGAGGCATATACTCCATACTATTATTCTACCTACTCGTAAGAATCAACATAGTCACACCCCAGAATAGATTCGCCACATCTCCCACCAGAGCCAACTCTCCCTTTCGCATGATAGTCTAGGGAAAGCCTATTGACTCATATTAATAATTATGTTACTGTTACTGGAAATAAAAGGAGGGCACCATGAAAAGTAAACTGTTTGTTTCCTTGCTAGTTTCTGCTTTATTTGTCGCATTCTTTGCTGCGGTCGCATTTGGAGCCTTGGTTCAGAATCCTATACTGCAAGGTTCAGCTATACAAAAAGGGACAGCAGGCTCTATAGTTACACCAATCACTTTTAAAATCACTATTAAGGCAAATCCAACAAAGACCATAAGCGCTACGTGGGGAAAGTCTTTTATTCATGCGGTTAATCCGTCTGGAGTAGAATTTGCCCTAGCAGATTATGACGTGGATAATTCTCAACCGATCCCTGTTCCGGTTCAATTGGTACCTGGTAAAGACGTGACTTATACTTGGACATTTGGTTTGAAGCCAGCAAATCAACTGACCTACGCTATTAAAATTCTTAATCCCTATGGCAATAATGTCACAAAGAAGTGGAAACAGGTAGCTGCTCCAACAAGTTTTGTTTTGAATGGAAATCCACAGACGGTATTAGTGACCCTAATTCCTCTGCTATAAAATACAGTTAAATAATAAAAAGGGCCTCCCAATAAGGGTGGCCTTTTTTATGTGAATTTGTATTTTCTTCGCTTCAACCTATTCTTAATTTAGCAATCAAGTTGGAGATTTGGTTGGAATCAGGCTCAATAATAGTTGCAAGCGCTAACAAGGTATCTCCGTCATTGATTGCACCAATGAATTCTTCTGCAAAACCTAATTTAACTATAGCTGCGTATAGACGTGTCATTTCATAGGAGTCGGCTACGGAGTAGACTGCAGTAGCTAGCTCTCCTAAAACACCTGCGTCCCTAGCTACCCGCAAAAAACAATCAAAAGCCTCACTGGCTTTTTGGGCTTTCGCTGCTGCTTCTTCTCGCCGTTCTGCAGTTATTCTTATTCCGCTCTCCATCAGGGATATTTCAACACGCAAAAACCCTGCTAACGAACGTTCTGGTTCGTCTTGAGCCAATTTTCTTGCTGCAACCGCTAATTGGCTTAAAACACCATTAGATCTAGAAGCTTCCATTATTTCCTTAAGAAAGCCCCTTTCGTTTGCAGCTCCAACCAAATATTCTAAAGTGAATGAATCAGAACTTGCGGCAACCATCACTGCGCCAAGCAACCCGTCACTTTTGGCTGTTTCTACTAAATCGCCAAACCCCTTTTCAAAACGGGTTGTTTCGAATAATTTATTCAGACACCCAATGTTATGACAAACCCTTAGTAATTCGGTCATGGATCCTGGTAATTGCATCAAAGTCTTTAATATGTCTGAATCTTGTTTTACCAAGCGCTTAAAAATTTGTCTCCCTTCTTTTGATTGGCCCAGCGAAAGTATTCTTCTAAGAAAGGTTTCGCCTCTATCACCTAACCTTAAATGGATTAAATGGATTTGACCAATTGACCTTCCCTGTGGAACTGACAAGAGCTCAAGAAAGATCGGTTCACTGGCAGCAGCAAGCAGATTTGGAAGTAGTTTTTCTTTTTCCGCTGCTTCAGCCAATTCATCCAGACATTCAGCCTCTTGTGCAGCATCCGCCAGTTTTCTAAACCACGCTTCACTTCCTGCATGTTCAAGCACTTTTCTTAACACATCGGTCCCTCTGGCAGCCAAAACAACCTTTGGCAAAAAATCATTGCCTGCAGCCAAATTAACAATTCGCCGTAAACAATCCTGATCAGATGCCACTGTCACGAGTAAGGACCTTAAAGCTTCTTGTCCAAATGATTCCAAAAATCCATACCATTTATAATCAGGGACAAAACAGTGCCGGATTAACCCTTTTAACATTTCCTGCCTGGCAAAACCTTTTATATGCGGGACGATTTTTGCAAAGAAATCAGCAGCTGTCCAGGTTTTTCTCCGTTCAATTAATCCGTTCCCTTCTAAAACTTCTGCTAACGACATATATGCTTGATCGATAATTGTCGTCCGTTTTCGATGGATCTCCTTTGCTTCGGCAGACGTTCCCTCTGCTAAGTCCCCGCTCCTAACCAGACCGGGATTAACTGAATTCGATTGAACTTCAAGAGCTGCTCTTAATCCCGGGAAATTGACCACCCTACTGTCTTTTCTCATTAACACAGTGCGATAAATATCGCCATCATCCGGCCTTACTGGAATCCAGACCCGGCTTAATATTTTATAAGGGTATAATCTTGCAACTGCAACCATGCCGTTTGCCTCCTGTATATCCTGTCGAATATTTATTGGGTAAATTTCACTATTTAAAGGGTTTTTTGAGAAAATGCATGTGCATAATCACCCAATTGCCAATCCTCCTTATTACCTGTAAAATATGGATATGGTTAATATCCTTATTATTGAAGACGAAAAAGACATTGTAGAAGCAATTGAGTACAATCTTAAAAAAGAAGGCTTTAAGGTTTCCCATGCTTACGATGGCCCAACCGGTCTCAAACTAGCTAAGGATAAAATCCCGGACCTGATCCTGCTTGATCTCATGCTCCCGGACATTTCCGGATTGGATATATGTAAAAGCTTAAAAAAAGAGACCCGTACTGCCAACATCCCGATTATTATCTTAACAGCCAAAGGGACTGAAGCAGACAAGATTGTAGGGTTAGAATTGGGAGCAGATGACTATATTACAAAGCCCTTTAGCATGAAAGAATTAATCACCAGGATCAGAACGATCCTGCGGCGCTATGGCCCTGCAGAAAAAACTTCAGAGAAAATCCTTAAATTTGATGATTTAGAAATAAATCCAGACCGGCACGAAGTAAAGGTTGGCACCAAAAATGTGGAACTCACTGCAAAAGAATTTGCACTCCTAGAACATCTTGCCAAAAACCCGGGTAGAATATACCGCCGAGAGGGACTTCTAGACACTGTCTGGGGAATAGAAGTAGCAATTGAAACCCGTACTGTGGACGTACACATCCTCCGCTTGCGCGAAAAGCTGGGGAAAGCAGGGAAACACCTTCAAACCCTGCGCGGAGTAGGATATAAATTTGTCTAAATTTCCTTTTCTAATCACCTTAACTTCAAAAATAGAGGCTTTAGAAAAAGCGCTCAAGGAAGCAGAGCAAAAGACAGCTGAAACCCTTTCTTTCCTAGAAACCCAGCGCGGCCTGGCAGGAACAATTTTAAAAAGCATGAACGAAGGAGTTTTGGCAGTTGATGAAAAAGGGAATATTGTTCTTGCCAATCCTGCAATAGAAAAAACTTTTACTGTAATTGAGCCTGAACTCTTGGGCAAAACCGTACGAGCAGGCCTGCGCAACAACGAAATCGCGGAACTGATCGAAGAAGTCGCAAAAGCAGGAAAAACCATAGAAAAGGAAATCAGCATTATTGTCCCTATTGAAAAAACTTTTGCAGCCATGGCTAGCCCACTTAAAGAAGGAGAAGAAAAGAAAGGCGTAGTTTGCGTTCTCCATGACATAACAGAAATAAGAAAACTTGAGCAATATCGCACAGAATTTGTCGCCAACGTCTCCCATGAGTTAAAAACCCCGCTTACCTCTATCCGCAGCTATGTAGAAACACTTTTAAACGGAGCAATTAATGACAAAGAACACAATTTGGTATTTTTACAAAAAATAGAAAAGCATGCTTTGAATTTATCCCAATTGATCGAGGATATCCTTGAAATTTCGGGACTTGAATCAAAAGCTCAGCTAGGACCATTCGTTGAGATTGACTTAAAAAAGACAATCCAAAAAGCAATAGAAACCATACATATTAAAGCAGACAAAAAGGGAATTGAAATAGAAAGAAAATGCGGTATAAGCGGAACTGTTTATGTTTTGGGAATTGAAGACCATCTTTACCGTGCAATCTTAAACTTATTGGACAATGCCGTTAATTACTCCTCTTCCGGAGGGAAAGTAACTGTCAGCTGCAGCCAAGATGGTAAAAAAATAAGCCTGTCTGTTGCAGATACTGGAATAGGAATACCTCCCGAACATCTCCCTCGTATTTTTGAGCGTTTTTACAGGGTAGACACAGCCAGATCCAGGGAGCTTGGAGGAACTGGGCTTGGTCTTGCGATTGTTAAGCATGTGATGAATATACATAATGGGGAGGTAGAGGTCGCAAGCGAACAAGGCAAAGGAACTGTTTTTACGCTGATTTTCCCCGGCTAAAAAGTTTACATTCTGTTTACATAGGCTTCACGAGGTTGTCGTCATCTTCTTCTAAGATAGCTATGATTAAGGTTAAAGGAGAATAAAAATGAAAATATTTTTACGTTTATTTTTAATCCTCGCGGCTATTTCTGCAATAACTTTCCCTACTTTTGCCGGTACAGAGTTCTGGAACCTGGATACCTTTCAATTTTCACTACAGGAAAAAGTTAAATTCAATGTCATACCAGAGCTCCGCTGGAAGGACAACGCCACTAATTTTTATCTTTATCAGGTTTATCTGGGACCGGTTTTTTCTATCAACAAGAATTTTGATTTTGCCGCTTACTATTTGCCCAAAAACAGCAAGAGCGGTACCACCTGGACTTTTTCTAACCTGGGGGTTTTGGACTTTATTTACAAAAACCCGGATTTTTACTCTTTTTCTGCCCGCAATCGCTTTGAATACGATTCCAGCAACGCAAACTTAAAATACCGCTGCCAGCTGCAGCTTAAAAACCAAGGCTGGTTTATTTCTGAAGAACCATTTTATAATTTTTCCAAGAACTTTATTGATGAAAACCGGGCTTCTTTTGGATACGGCTTTAAAGTAGTAAACAATTTTGAGGCTTACTTAGGATACATGCTCCGGTCCCAAAAATCCGTTTCCTTGGCAGACTGGACCAATACAGACGTTTGGTTTGTTAACGCCAGCGTCAAATTTTAGAAAGGGGATCTGTCGCGAAGAGTACCCCAGACTTAAGTCTGGGGAATATTCACGATTTTTTTATGAGAAAAAACTATTTATTAGTTAGCTGCGTAATAATCCTGGCCTGCTTTTTAGTGTTTAGCATAAGCAGCTGCGCCTCTCGCGGAAAAATCATCAAGATCACGGGCTCTGACACCATGGTAAACCTAAGCGAATCGTGGGTAGAAAATTTCATGGCCATAAATCCTACTATCCCAATCGCAATTACGGGCGGAGGGTCTGGCACAGGGATCGCCTCCCTTATCAGTGGAACCACAGATATTGCACAATCGTCCAGATCCATTGAAAAAAAAGAGTTGGCCATTGCAAAAGAAAAAGGGATGACAGATATAAGAGAATTTACCATGGGACACGATGGAATTGTAGTATCGGTCAACCCCAAAAACCCGATCAACCAGCTTACGGAACAACAACTTTCCAAAATCTTCCGCGGAGAAGCTAAAAACTGGAAAGAATTCGGCGGCAATAACATCAGAATAGTGGTTCTTTCGCGCGAAAGAAATTCTGGGACCCACGTATTCTTCTTGGAAAGAATCGTAAAGCTTGGAAAAAAGAAAGACCCTGCAGAATTTGGCAACACTGTACTCATGATGCCCTCTTCACAGGCAATTGTAGAAGAGATCAGGCAAAACCCCGGAGCAATAGGCTACTACGGACTGGGATATTTAACAGATAAGGAAAAAGCCCTAAAAATTGCAAAAAACGAAAAATCTCTCTATATAGGCCCAACCGTTAAAACCATTTCAGACAGTATTTATCCAATCTCAAGACCGCTGTATTTTTATACTAACGGAGCGCCATCGGAAAATATTAAAAAATTCATAGCCTTTGCCTTGGGCCCAGAAGGACAGAAAATCGTTTTAGAAATGGGGTTTGTACCAGGCAAATGAAAGAATACTTTGAGTGGCTAATAGAAAACCTGATCCTTATTTGCGGCGTTATTTCTATCGTCTTTGTAATACTGATTTTTATCTTCCTGCTCAAAGAAGGGTCTGGCATATTTTCCCATACTTCGCTTACAGGTTTTATTTTTGGCAAAGACTGGTATCCAATTTCCGACCCTCCTAAATTCGGAATCCTCCCGCTGATTCTCGGATCTTTTATTGTAACTCTTGGAGCAATTATTATTGCAGTACCACTGGGAATCGCTTCAGCAGTATTTCTATCAGAAGTTGTACCCAGAGGAATCGGAGACATCCTTAAGGCCATTATTGAACTACTGGCAGCTATTCCTTCCATTGTCTTAGGTTTTATTGGCATTGTAATCCTCTCCCCTATCATTAAAAACATTTTTAACCTGCCAACAGGATTAACTGCTTTGGCTGGTTCTGTAATGCTTGCTTTTATGGCTTTGCCTACAATTGTAAGCATTATTGAAGACGCAATTAATTCCGTACCCAAAAGTTACCGCGAAGCCTCATACGCCATGGGCGCCACAAAATGGCAAACTATCCGCAGAGTAATTCTGCCAGCAGCATCTTCAGGGATACTTGCAGCTATTATGCTTGGGATAGGACGCGTGATAGGAGAAACTATGGCCGTGCTCATGATCACAGGAAATGCAGCAATAATTCCCACCTCGTTCCTCCAGCCTGTGCGCACCATGACTGCAACCATTGCAGCAGAAATGGGAGAAGTAATCAGAGGAGATGCGCACTACCAGGCTTTGTTTGGCATTGGGATCGTATTGTTTATTATTACATTCTTAATTAACCTTGTTTCGGACCTCTTCTTGCATAAAAAAAGGGGGAAAGCCTAAATGCTTGATCCAAGAAAAACAGAAAAAATAATGTTTACCTTATTCGGCCTGGCAACTGCCATTGTCATATTGCCGGTAATAATTATTTGCGCTTTTATTTTCATCCAGGGACTTCCTGGAATTTCCCTGCAATTTCTGCTTGATATTCCAAGGCACGGGATGAAAGGGGGAGGAATTGCGCCTGCAATTGTAGGAACAATCTATCTGACCCTGGCTACTGCTGTTTTTTCTATCCCGCTTGGAGTTTTTGCCGCAGTTTATTTAACAGAATATGCGGGCGAACACTTTTTAAAAAGATTGATAGAAATCTCAATCGTAAATTTAGCCGGGGTCCCTTCCATTGTTTTTGGATTATTTGGTTTGGGCTTATTTGTAATCTTCCTTGGATTTGGTCCTTCGATCTTAGCAGGCGCATTAACTCTGGCAGTCATGACCATTCCGGTTATTATTACTGCTTCCAGAGAAGCTTTAACTTCTGTGCCTAAAACTTATCGGGAAGTAAGTCTATCGTTAGGCGCCACTAAGTGGCAAACTATCCGCCACATTGTACTTCCAAACGCAGCGCCAGGAATTATTACAGGAGCAATACTGGGATTATCGCGTGCTGCGGGAGAAACCGCCCCAATCCTATTTACTGTAGCAGCCTTTTATCTCCCCTATTTCCCAAATTCCGTATTTGACCAAGCTATGGTGCTTCCATATCACATTTATGTACTGGCAACGCAGGTCCCTGGGGTCTCTCCTAAAATACAATACGGCACAGTATTGGTATTAGTCGGGTTGATATTGATCATGAACTTTTCTGCCGCATACTTGCGTGCAAAGTTTAGGAAGAGAAAAACATGGTAACATTAACAAATCCTAAATCCGAAACTCTAAACTCTAAACAAAACATAAAAATTAAAACCAATAACTTGAAAATCTGGTACGGATCCCACCAGGTTATGCATGGGGTAAGTATTGATGTTTATGAAAATGAAATTTTAGCTGCCATTGGCCCTGCTAATTCCGGTAAAACCAGTTTTCTAAAATGTATTAACCGCTTAAACGATCTAATTCCTCGTTCAAAAGTAGAGGGAGAAATCCTACTGGACGATAAAAACATCTATAAGCTCTCTGTCTCTTCGCTAAGAAAAAGAGTGGGCATGGTTTTTGCCCTGCCTTTGCCTCTTCCTTTAACTATTTTTGACAATGTAGCTTACGGTCCCAGAATGCACGGAATAAAAGAAAAGAAGAAGCTTTCTGAAATAGTGGAAAGCAGCCTTCGTTCCTCTTCTTTGTGGGACGAAGTAAAGGACCGTTTAAATTCCCAAGCCATGAAGCTCTCCGGAGGTCAACAGCAAAGGCTTTGTATAGCCCGCACCCTGGCAGTAGAACCTGAAGTAATTCTTTACGACGAACCCTGTTCAGGGTTGGACCCTATTTCAACCTTAAAAGTTGAAGAAACCATGCGGGAGCTAAAATCCCGTTATACCCAAATCCTGGTTACAAATAACGTAAAACAAGCGGCACGGGTTTCGGAGCGTACAGCTTTCTTTTTGATGGGTGAATTGATTGAGCTAGAAGAAACTGCCCAGCTCTTTACAGCTCCTAAAGATAAGCGTACAGACGATTATATTTCAGGGAGATTCGGTTAAATGAGTGAAAAAATTGAAATAAAAAAATTGAATCTTTTTTATGGCGATTTCCATGCCTTAATAGATGTAAACCTTGGCATACCAGAAAAAAGGGTAACCTCTATTATCGGGCCTTCGGGTTGCGGGAAATCAACCTTGCTTAGATGCTTAAACAGGATGAACGATCTAGTAGAAGGAGTGCGCGTAACCGGATCGATTAAGATCGATAACATAGAAGTATGCAGCCCAAATACAGACCTTATTTCGCTTAGGCAAAAAGTCGGGATGGTTTTTCAGCGGCCAAACCCTTTTCCTCTATCTATTTTTGAGAACGTAGTCTATGGCCTGCGCATTAGCGGTACCAATAAGCGCTCTGTTTTGGAAGAGGTTGCAGAAAAAAGCCTGTCCGAAGTCCTTCTTTTTGATGATTTAAAAGATAAGCTAAGCGATCCTGCCCTAGGACTAACCCTGGAGCAGCAACAAAAACTCTGCATTGCCAGGGTTATTGCCATGCGACCGGAAGTCATTCTTTTGGATGAACCCTGCTCCACACTGGACCCGATTGCAACCTTAAAGATTGAGGATTTAATGCAAATACTGAAAAAAGATTACTCTCTGGTAATTGTTACGCACAACATGCAGCAAGCTGCACGCGCTTCGGACACAACCTGCTACATGCTTTTGGGAGAAATGATCGAATGCGGTGAAACCAAGGATATTTTCACTGCACCTAAAGATAAGCGCACAGAAGACTATATTTCCGGACGTTTTGGATAAAAAGCTAGGATATAAATCCTCGCTTTTTTTGATAAGAAGAGATAAAATCTTAAGAAAGGGAGTGGCTTAAATGATCCATCAAAATAGCTTGTTCGACACTGAATTGGGAGAATTAAAAGAAACCGTCTTAAAAATGGGAATATTGGTACAATCTTTGATCCAAAAATCGGTTGATTCACTGAAAAATCAAGACCCAAAATTAGCTCAAAATGTTATTGATGATGATAAAAAGGTTGACCAATTGGAACTGGATATAGATGAAAAGTGCATTAACCTAATCGCCTTAAGAGAACCCAAAGCCACTGACCTCCGTTTTATCACCATGGCCATGCGGATTGGCACAGACCTGGAGCGTATTGGGGATCTGGCAGAAGACATTGCAGAACGAACCATAGAACTTGGCAACCAACCCTTAGTTAAGCCTTTAATAGATCTTCCTAAAATGGCACAGCTTGCACAAGAAGCCATTGCCCTGGCCTTGGATGCTTTTGTAACTTTAAATGTAGAAAAAGCCCGCCTGATTTGGGCAAAAGAAAAAGAAATGGACCAATTAAGAGATAAAGTACAAGAAGAGTTGGAAGAGATCATGGCAAAAGACGCTTCTACAGTAAAGCGCGCCCTGCCACTCCTTCTTACTGCCAGGCACCTGGAGCGCATTTGCGACCACGCCACAAATATTGCAGAAGATATTATCTATGTGGTGGAAGCCAGGGTAGTAAAACACCAGGGTAAATCGTAGAAAGCCACGAAAGATTCAAAAGCGTTGGAAACCGGAGGCTAAATGCCTCGGTTTCCAAATAGCAATGTTCTGGAAACCGCGACATTCAGTCGCAGGTTTCCAGTGATCAGTAATAGTTAATTTTTTGAAGCTTTTTGTTTAATTTGGTCCGTTTTTTTGGTATGATTCTCTGGTTATGTTTGAAGCAGCAATAAAAATTACCCTCAAAAAGACCGTTGCGGATCCACAAGGATTAACCGTAAAACATGCCCTGGAATCATTGGGCTTTAACAGTATTGCCAATGTATGGATGGGCAAATTTATCCGTATTACATTAAATGCAAAAGATAAGACTGAAGCAGAAGCAAAAGTGTCTGAAATGTGCAAAAAGCTTCTCTCTAACCCTATTATCGAAGACTTCTCATTCGAAGTGAGTAATGCCTAATGAAATTCGGCGTAGTCGTTTTTCCTGGTTCTAACTGCGATCACGACTGTTACCATGTTGTAAAAGAAGTACTAAAACAGCCGGTAGAATTCATTTGGCACAAAGAAACCAAGCTCGATAATTTTGATTGTCTCATCATCCCCGGGGGATTTAGTTACGGAGATTATTTAAGATGCGGAGCAATTGCACGCTTTTCTCCAATTATGGAAGAAGTAATTAAATTTGCAAACAAAGGCGGACTTGTAATCGGCATTTGCAACGGCTTCCAGGTCTTGCTTGAAGCAGGCCTTCTTCCAGGAGCAATGCTTAGAAACAAAAACCTCCATTTCATCTGTAAATTCGTGGAATTAAAAGTAGAAAACACAGATACCCCTTTTAGCTCTGAATATAAAAAAGGACAAATTATCCGCATCCCTGTCGCGCACAACGAAGGGAATTATTATATTGATGAAAAAGGACTCGCAGAACTAAAAAAGAACAACCAAATCGTTTTCCGCTACGTAGAAAATCCAAACGGAGCGCTTGATGACATTGCAGGGATTGTAAACAAAGAAAGAAACGTACTCGGCATGATGCCCCACCCTGAACGCTCCTCTGAAATAGAACTAACTTCCAAAGATGGGTTCCCAATTTTTGAATCCATTAGAAAGTGGCTAAAAGAACATGGTAAGTCCTGACATTTACAAAGCGTTAGGTTTAACTGATGCGGAATATGGGAAGATCGAAGAGATTATGGGGCGCGAGCCTTCTTCTACAGAGCTTGCAATGTTTTCAGTAGAGTGGTCAGAGCATTGCGGATATCCTCGTTCACGTAAATATTTAAGGCTCTTCCCGCAGCAAGGCAAATATCCCTCTTTGGTTGGGGAAGATTCGGGCGGGATCATTGTGGATGACATTGCAATCATCTTTAAAATGGAAAGCCACAACCACCCTTCGCAAGTAGAACCAAAACAAGGGGCAGCCACAGGCGTTGGCGGAATTATTAGAGATATTTTTACTGCCGGGGCTAGGCCAATTGCATCGCTTGATTCGCTCAGATTCGGCCCGCTTAGCGAACCCTACAACCGTTATTTATTAAAAGGTGTTGTAGACGGCATTTCTTTCTATGGAAATTGTTTGGGCGTTCCCACAGTAGGCGGAGAAATTTATTTTGATGATTCTTACAGCGGAAATTGTTTGGTCAATGCCATGAGCATTGGGATCTGCAAAAAAGAAGATATTGCCAGGGCCCGTGCAGGCGGAGTTGGCAATCCTATAATGTATGTAGGCTCGAGCACAGGAAAAGACGGGATTGGCGGGTGTTCTGTGCTTGCTTCGCACGAGTTTTGCGAGGGAGAAGAAAAACGCCCTACCGTACAAATCGGCGATCCTTTTACAGAGAAGTGCTTGATCGAGGCCACTATGGAGACTTTGGCTACAGGACATGTGGTAGGGATCAAAGACATGGGTGCTGCTGGACTTACCTGCTCTTCTGCAGAAATGGCTGCTGCGGGCGGGGTTGGGATGGAAATTGATTTAGATAAGGTGCCGCTGCGTGAAACTGGAATGGAAGCATTTGAGATCATGATGTCTGAATCTCAGGAGCGGATGTTGGTTTGTGTTAAAAAAGGAAAAGAAAAAGAGATCAAAAAGATTTTTGAAAAGTGGGACTTGCACGGAGTTGTAATTGGATATGTTACCGAAGGGACAAAGCTCAAAGTAAATTATCAGGGAAAAGTAGTGGCAGAAATCGAAACGGATGCTTTAGCCAAGGCTCCAATTTATGACATGCCTTTTGAAAAACCGGCTTATTTGGATGAGATGAATCGGTTAGATTTAAATTCTATTCCATTGCCAAAAGATCAAAACGATGTTCTTTTAAAATTGCTGGCCTCTCCCACTATTGCCAGTAAAGAATGGGTTTATGAGCAATATGATCATATGGTACAGATTGGGACTACTGTGCTTCCCGGTTCCGATGCATCTGTACTTAGGCTCAAAGGAACCAAAAAGGGGCTTGCAGCAACCACAGACTGCAACAGCCGTTACTGTCTTTTGAACCCTTACCGCGGGGCACAGATCGCTGTGGCAGAAGCAGCACGGAACCTGGTTTGTTCGGGTGCAGATCCTGCCGCAGTTACGGATTGTTTGAATTTTGGCAACCCTGAAAAACCGGACCGTTTCTGGTACTTTAAAAATTGCGTGGAGGGAATTGCAGATGCATGCAAATCTTTAAACTTACCTGTAGTTTCCGGCAATGTTTCACTTTATAACGAAAGCCCCAAAGGCCCAATCAACCCCACCCCAACCATCGGAATGATCGGCATTCTTGAGGATATTGATAGACGCGTTACCCAATTCTTCAAAGAAGATGGAAACATTATTGTATTATTAGGAGAAACCAAGGAAGAGATTGGCGGAAGCGAATATTTGAAAGTCATTCACGAGAAAGTCGCTGGGAATGCCCCGGAACTGGACCTGGAAAAAGAAAAAGCACTACAAAAAACAGTTTACGATGCTATCCAACAAGGTTTAGTAAAATCCGCGCACGATTGTTCTGAAGGCGGGCTTGCAGTTGCGCTTGCAGAATGTTGTATTTCCAATAAAGATAAAACCGTTGGAGCAGAAATTGCTTTTGGCTCGCATCTCCCGACTATACGAACCGATGCTTTGCTGTTTGGAGAATCGCAATCAAGGATTATTGTTTCTTGTACAGAAAAGAATGCGTTAAAAGTTTCGGCTTTGGCAAAAGAGAATAAAGTGCCATGCAGCATTATTGGAAAAACTGCCGGAAAACATTTAAAAATAGATGGGCTAATTGATCTGCCGCTAGAAAAACTTACGGGAACCTGGCGCGGAGCTTTTGTGTTTTAGTCCTTGCGACGGTCGGGTTTAATGCGGCGATCCGTAAAACAATGGCTGCGGCGGTCAGGCTCGTGTCCAAAATTTACATGCCTGCGTTCTGGTTGGGGTTTGCGACGGTTACTGTTTCCAGATAATTCTAAATTGTTATAGAACTTATAAAGTCCCCAAGCGATTTCTTTTTTAATTAGGACCAGCTCCGTTGCATTAAGCACTGCAGGAGAAATTTGCCGCTCATCTACCATAGTTAACTCATCAACAATCCTGTCTACGCCTTTTTGGATCTCTGCCAAATCAGGTATATGTAAAGATTCTTCCCCGGCTATCGCTGTATGGCGGTCAACATAAAGATGAAAATTATTATCAAAAAATGCCTCGCAGCTGTCTACCAGCATAATAACCGCGGATTCTTTGGTGCTTGGGGGATCTCCTTCATACTTAAATTCTTCTACAATAATCCCACCCTCGCGGTAAAACCTTTTGGCATTACCATGGTGCTGTGCTATTGCAGTAAGTGCTTCTTCCGGAAAAACAGGGTCAGCAAAACGGCAGCGTAGCATTGCTACAGATTCCTGAGGGTGTCTTAATTGAATTTTCAATTGTTCTCTGGTTAAAGGGGGCAAATGTCTGCGTGTTCCCAAATGAGCCTCAGCAAAAACTTCTGGATTAAGCATTTTCCCAACATCGTGATAAAGACCAATGATGCGTACGAGGTCTGCATTTATTTTAGACCCTTGCCGCATAAGCTTAAATGCCACCCCTGCAGCCACATGCGCCACTATCACGCTATGACGGAAAGTGCCGTGAATTTTACTTGAAAGCTCTTCTAAAAGAGGGGTATCTAGACTTACAAACGGTCGATAGCGCGTTCCCATTCTCCAAATCACTCGCGCCATGGTCTGTCGCAAGGCTTCGGGAGCCCAAGGCATAATTTCGCCGCTGCTTCCTTCTGTTGGAGGTACTTGCATACAAGCTCTTTCTGCAGACAATTCCCCTTACATATTATTTATCGACAAAATTAAGGTCTAATTTCAATTTTTAAGCCTACTGAAATATGCTAAAATCCCTAGACTATGCTCAAAAAACTGTTTATTACTGGAGCCAGCGGATGCGTTGGCCATTATTTGTTTGACGAACTTATTAAAAATAGGGATTACGAGCTCTTCCTGTTGGTAAGAGACCCGCGAAAATTGCTATTTAATTACAAAAACTATCCAAACGTACACTTGCTGGAAGGGGATCTACAGGGAATAGAAAAATTCAAAGATACGCTAAAAGAAATGGATTATTTAATACACTTGGCTGTGGACTGGACGCAAGGGGAACCCAATTACCAGCACACCATAAAATTATTTGAATTACTTGATCCTGTGCGCTGCCAAAAGGCAATCTATTTCTCCACAGCCAGCATACTAAACAGGGAACACCAGCCCTTTAAAGAGTTGCCAGACATAGGCACCTGTTACATTTGGAGCAAGTTCTTTGCTTATCGTGAACTACCCAAGCTGCCCATTTACCCCAAAATAACCACCCTGTTCCCTACCCTGTTGGTAGGCGGAGACAAAAACCACCCTTATTCCCATGTTGCCCACGGGATCCAAATCACCAAAAAGTGGATCCCTTTAATCCGCTTTCTTAATGTGGAGGGCGGCGTCCACTTTATCCACGCAGAAGATGCGGCAAAAATTGCGGCTTATTTACTAGAAAACCCCTCTCCAGGCAAAGAGCTGGTACTGGGATACGATTACATGTCTGTGAACGAAATCATAAACAGGCTCTGTGCTTATTTTAAGATTAAACGCTGGTTTAAAATTAAGCTTCCCTTTGTCCTTCTAAAAAAACTAGTCGATTATTTTAATATCCAGGTCTCTCCCTGGGACCTGTTTTGCGCAGAATATAAATATTTCAAATATAACACTGTGCGGCCCTCTACTTTTGGGCTTGCTTCCAGGTTTCAAGCTTTCGAAGACTTACTAAAAGAGTACGCCAAGCCCTAGGAGGAACATTATGAGGTTTGAAGAATACCGCCAGATTTTTGAAACTGCCCCGGACCCCATTTTTATCGCTGATTCCATGCAGCCCAAAGGGTGTCTTATAGACGTAAATCAAAAAATGCGTGCCTTAACCGGCTACACAAAAGAAGAGTTGTTGGAAATGGGACTGGCAGACCTTTTCCCAAAAGAATCCCACGACACCATACGCAAAGTCTTTAAAGGCCAGGTCCGGGGAGAGATCAAAGAAGCCCAGGACTTGCCAATCTGCAAAAAAAACGGGGAAATTGTTTATGTGAATGTTTCTGTTAATATCATCGAAAGGGATGAGGAGCGATTGGTTTTTGGGATTTTGAGGGACGTTACCGAAAAAAGGCAGCTCGAAGAACTGCGGTCCGATTTTCTGCACATGGTTATCCACGATACCCGCGGCCCTTTGTGTACTATCCAGCTCGCTGCAGATACCCTTTGGCACCAGCTCAAAGAAATAGTCGGCTCGGAACACAAAAAAATCCTTGAAATGATGAATAAAAATGCCCAAGTTCTGATCGACTTAACCAATGACCTTTTGGACCTTTCCAAAATCGAAGCAGGGATGTTTAAGCTTGATATTAAAAAAATAAAGCCAAAAGAATACCTCGATGAAATATTGGAAGAGATGTTGCTGCTTGCAGAACACAAAAATATCAGCCTTGACATTTCCCTGCCCGAAAAACCTCCTTTGATCAAGGCCGACCCTTTAAAGCTGCATCAAATCTTTAATAACCTGATCGGCAATGCCATAAAATTCACCCCTGCCGGAGGGGGGATAAGAATTACTGTGACTCCCAAAAAAGGATTTGTCCAATTTGAAGTACAAGACACTGGCTGCGGCATCCCCAGAAAAGAACAAAAAACAATTTTTAACAAATACCACCAGTTTTTAACCAAAAAAGACAAAGCGATAAAGGGAACCGGTTTGGGACTTGCCATTAGTAAGCTTTTAATAGAAGCTCATGGCGGTAAAATCTGGGTGAAGAGTGTGCCTGGAAAAGGAAGCAGTTTTATTTTTACTTTGCCAAAAGAGCCGGCTTTAACAAATTCATAACAGCCTCATTTAAAACAAATCCCGAAGTATCCATCGCAGCATAAAACTTCTTTTTGTCCTTCATAAGCCAAGCTGCAACCTTTTCCATGCCAAAAGCATGGGAACAAAGCTGAAAAATGCCGTCCGGAAAATTCATGGGAGCAACGGATTTATAGGTCCAGTAAGTAAAGTGGCAGCCAAGCTCATCTATGACTCCCAAAAAATCCTTGAGCCACACCAGGCCTCCTTTTGCTTCCGTAACAGAGGCAATCCCAAATTCGCCGATATAAATAGGGACGCTAAAATCCGTGTAATGCTTTATTTTTTTATAAATCAAATCGCGATCCCAGTTTTCTCCCTCGATCAAACCCGGATACACATAAGATGGGTCCCAGTTAAAAACAAACTGTACCGGCTCGTAAAAATGGGGGCTAAAAGCAATGTTGTCCCCAAGCAATGGGATCAGCTTTTCAAATTCCCTGGCATAATGGTTCCCTTCCAGAAAAATAATGTGCTTGTCGCCATTGCCACGGACAGTTTTAATTGCTTCTTCAAAAACTTTTTTGACCAGGTTCCCATCATTGACCACTGGTTCATTCATAATGTCGTAGGCAGCCACCATTTCTTCGTTTTTAAAGGCGTTTGAAAGCTCTTCCCATAGGAAAAGGTAGCGTTCCTGGCAATTCCTGTCATCCCAGAACAAAACTTCTCCATTTGAGTCCGAATGCCAATCAGGGTTTTGGTAACCTGGAACTGCGTGCATGTCCAAAATCACATAAATCCCCAGGTCCCCAAACATTTTTACCGCGTTTTTAAGCAGTTCCATCCCATTATGATCAATTTTAAAAGGAGTAGCCTCTATCAACCGATAATTAAAGGGGATACGCACACAATTAAACCCCAATGCCTTGATCTTTTTTGCATCTTCCTGGGTAATAAAAGAGGAGCGGAAGCGATCGACAAACTCTTGGGCAAGTTCTTTGTCTACAGATTCAAAAAGCTTTTGCTTAAAGATGGTTTCCGGAATGTTCTCCCCGCCCAGCATGTAACCTTCCATCATCAGCCATCCCCCTAAGGCTACTCCTTTCAAGTAAATAGGCTTGCCCTCGGAAACTATTTTACTGCCGCGGACTGAAAGCACTTGGGGCCTCCTTAAGATTTACCGGTCCTTGCTTCATTAACCACAATATTGCGGCCACCCCAATTAAAGCCGTTCATGGCGTCAATTGCACGGACTGCTTCCGCATCATCTGACATCTCTACAAAACCAAAACCTTTGGCGCGCCCGGTCTCCTTTTCCTTTAAAATCCTTGCATCCGACACCTTTCCAAACTCTCCAAATTTTTCCAAGAGCTCTTCGGGAGTAACAGACCAGGGCAAGTTCCCTACGTATAGACTCTTCGCCATTTTTCACCCCCGTCTTTGTACAGATTACAACTAATTTTAACCAAGGGCTTGTTTTTTGCAAGGGGGATTCAAGTGGTTTTTACTGCTATTTAAGAAGTAAGCCCTAGCTTTCCCCTTAGTGCAGCGGTCTGAAACTGATCTGGAAGATGGTTAAAAAAACTGCGGCGCAGCTGCTGGTCCGGATATTCACTTGGGTCAAATACGCTTTTCTTAAAAACATTGACAACCCTTATCATTGCCTCGCGGCTAAAATCGCCCTTCTGCATAAAAAGCACAAAAGCCCTCTCGCCAAGATCAAAATTTAATTCCCGATCTTCCAAAATAGACAATAGGTCTTGGGTGGAAACCGCAGAGTCATCCAGCTTCTGGGAAGCGCCGTCTTCTCCCTTCCAATGCTTAATCTTCTGTTCAATAACTTTCCAGTCTTCTGCTTCTCTGTGTGCAAACCGTAGCTGCAATTCTTCTTTGTCTAAACAACTCGCGAAAGCTCCAAAACGATCAACATAGGCCCACTGCCAGTATTGTTCCCGGAAATTTGTTTCCAGCTCGGCCAGCGTAATTTGCACTGCACCAAAAGAGTCGCCTTCAACATCTGCACCTCTAGGATATCCGCTATAAAATCCCATACTCTTTAATAAGCCGAACATTTTATCTATGCGTGCTTGTACTGCCGGCCGCACAATCCCTTCTTCAAAGCTTTCATAATCCTGCCAACCATATAATATATAGAAAGCAAATGCTCCCTGCGGATCTTCTCCCAAGGCGCGTGCAACCTTGGCTGCAGTTAAAAACCCGCGCGCAACCAATTCCCTGGAAAGATGCCTCCCCTCACGAATTTTAATTGAGCCGCAAGTATACAAAGACAAAGATCTTGCTGCCCGTTGATACAGGGTATGAAAATACCCCAGTTCATACTCTCCACCGCTGCCATCGCGATAGATAAACTTAAACACTAAATACGGGTCTTTTCTGTCTGCCACAGAAGGGTCCTGTTTTATTTTCCCGTTCAAACCAATACTAACACTGGGGAGAATCCCTTCTGGAAGCGGTCGGCCCAATTCTGGGTTTTCTAATTTTACTGTATGGGGTGCTTGTATTAGCTCCAAATCCTGATCCGGAGCCAGTTGGGCAAAATTAAAGCCAAAAAAATAAAAAGCTTCCAACTTAGCAACCAATGCCCTGTTTTCCGCATCGTTTAATCCTTCTACTTTTGAGGTTTGTGCTAGGCTGGCCTGGACTTGTGCCAAGTTTCCAATCCTTTTTCCTTTAAAAACCAGGGGTTTTTGGTCCGCTTTTTGGCGGGCTGCGAGTTCAAAAACATTTGCTGCGGGTGTTACGCTCATTTTTTAGCTGCCCCTTCATACTCGTGGTCTTCCAAAGAATCTCCTTGTATAATCCTGGTGCAAACTCCAGCCAAGAGCTCTGCAGTAGAAATAACTTTAATTTTTTCTTTTGCAATAATATTTTCAGCAGGAACATTAATTGAATCCGTAAAAATAATCCCATCTATATAGCGGCTGGCTTGGAAGCGGATAAGGGCATTAACAGTGAACCCATCTTCTTCTACCTTGACATAATCTTCCAGTTTTTTACCCTGTTTTTTAAAAAATACCTTTAAATCCTCAAATTCTTCTTTTGCTTCTGCGTCCTTGGCCTTGTCTTTATTTTCCCAATAAAGCTTAACATCCGAGAACACTCCATGAGTCATGGCTACATACACCCCTTTTGCTTTTCCTGCTTCCATAGAGTTGTCAATTCTAATCGTAGTATCATAAAAAGATGAAATATAATCAAAAAGGACTCCCAGGCTTAAAGTAATCTCCTCTGCCTTCTCTACCACTCCTTCTTCTGGGGCCTTTCCTCTTGCTGCCAAAAAGCCAACAATTCCAGTAAGCATCTCTCTTACTGCTGGAGTATTGGGGCTCAGGGCCACAGTAATTCTAAAATTACGGAGGGCTTCGTTGTAAACATCCTCTTTTGTCCATCCATTTTTAAGCGGCCTGGCTGCACCAATAATCGTGCCGCCGGAATCTACCATATCGTCAAAAATGATAACGTCTCTATCTGCAAATCTTCCTGCAATCGCCAAAGCAAGCGCTTCCCCTGCCCTGGGCCGTTCTTTGCTCACAGCCACAAAATCCGCTTTCGGGCCAAAAACCTCCAGCCCCATCCAGCGCGCAGATTTGAGCCTCCCTGCATCTGCCGCCCCAACCACAGGATCATTCTTAAACCAACCCGAAGCCCCTCTTATTAAATCTTTGATTGTGTCCGCAATTGCTTTAAAAGCTGTAATATGCTGGAAAGGAATATCTACAAAGCCTTGGGTTGCTGCAGCGTGCAGATCAAGGCTTACAATCTGGGTGGCACCTGCAGTAACCAGCATATTTGCCACTAGTTTTGCCGCAATCGCTTCTCTTACCTTTGCCTTTCTCTCCTGGCGGTTATATGGAAGGTACGGAATAACAGCTACAACTTCTTTGGCACCGCGCTTTTTTGCGGTATAAATCATAAGCAATAGCTCAACTAAATCCCTGTTTACGCTTCCTGTATTGCAGGTTTGAAAAACATAGGCTTTTTTCCCTTTAACACAACTTTCTTTCCCTAGATCCATATTGATTGCCCCTGTCTTAGCATCACGGGAAACTACTAGGCCTGCTGAATGGGACATGATTCCATTTCTAAACATTTTGCTTACTATTTCCTTACCAATCGCTTTAAAATTTTCACCAATAAAATAAACGATTGGCAAATGAGTCTCTAGTGTTTCCTTATCCAAAGAGCATGCTTTGGCAAAAAGGTAAGGCGCAATGGCTTGGCTAAAAATCTTCCCCTGCAAAAGGAGCAGACTAGTTGCTTTATCTAAGCTAATGTCTCCTACCTTAAGAACATCCAGTCCAGCAGCATTAAAAAGGAGATTTAACATCAATTTAAAGAAATCCGCCTCGTAATCACCTGTTCCCGGCTTTTCTTCAATATAGGGGAGCTGCGGGCAGAGCAATTCTACTTTTCTGGCAGAAGCTCTTTTTGCGGCATCAATTAACAAAAGCGTTTCCATCAGTTTTTCGTTGATGTCCCCTTTGCTAAAATCCTGGACAATAACCACATTTTGCCCTCTTACACTTTCTCCAACCCGTGCATAGATTTCGCCGTTTCGAAATCTCTTTATTTCCGCACCTGTGGTCCTATAATGATTGCGCCTTGTAAAGGCTTCGGTTTCTTCTTGGCAGTCGCTCCCCGCAATAAAAGTAGTATAAGAAACATCTTTAAAATGAAGCGGGGGCTGTTCTTTTAACATCCTGGCAAGCGTAGGCGCGGATTTTTCACGCCAAGCCGAATATGCTGCTCTGAGCGTAATCGTAGTAAGGCGGTTGGAGGCTAAGCGCACATTGTGCCCTGCCACTTCCAAGGCCCAGGCACCCGCTATTTTTGCCACTTCTTTAAGTTGTGACCCAGAAACGAACATGGTAACTCCCTTATAAAATACCTATATATTTATCGGCAGGGGTAGGCCAAAATTTCACTTAAAAAATTTTTTAATTTTGGTGAAATCTTACGGGATCTAGGGCGATAAACAAGTAGCGCCAAAAGAGCGGAATGTTCTTTTGGCGTTTTTTTGGGCTATACATTAAATATAAGGGGGATCGATTATGAATGCCGCATCAGCTGTCAGGGAAAGAAGTTTCATGCCTACATTTTCAATTTTTCAGCTTAGGTCAAAAGAAGTAAAGGACCTTGGGGCTGGAAATATGACTACTTTTAAAAAAGTAGTGGATCAGTTAATAAAAAGAGGAATTAGGCATATCTGCCTTCAGCCTATACATGAAACCTCTCCAGGCATGGCAAGTTTATTTAGCCGCACCAGCATGAACGCGCTTAGCCATAGAGTATTGGATTTAGCAGAAATACCGGAAATAAAGGGTTCCCGCCGTTTAAGTGCGGACCTAAGAAAAACCCTGACCCATGCAGAGGGTGTTACTGCCGGATCAAAAACAAATCTCGGGCTGGTAGAAGTAGAACATCCTGCTTACTTGAGAAGAGCTTTTATGCGTTTTGCTGCACTTCCGGAAGATGCAGCACGGAAGCAAGAATCTTCTGCTTTTTGCAAAGAAAATTCATGGTGGCTGGATAAATACGCATATTTTAAAGCCTTAGAAGCATCCTATGGTGCAGTCCCAATGGAACAGTGGGACAAAGCATATGCTGATATGGAAAGCACAAAAGCAAAAGCTTTTATCCGCACACACCAAAACCAAATAAATTATTTCAAATATGTACAAATGGAAACTTACCGACAAGTAAAAGAAGCTCTTTCATATGCAAAAGCACAAGGGATGGAAGAAGTGGAGGCCTTGGTAGGAGTTGGAGTTGCAAGGCAAAGTGCTGAAGGATTCTTAATGCCTGAGATGTTTGATTTTACCCGCCAGATTGGCTGTTTTCCGGAACCGGAAAATGGTTACCCAATCCAGCTTTGGGGATTCCTTGCAGAAAAAGACAATGATGCTCTGCTGGAATTTAAAGTAAGAAGCTTCCAAGCCTTAAATGCCTTGGGGATTAATAGGATTGGGATTGACCATGCTTGCGGATTCTTGGGCGGATATACAACCTTTCCTGTCTACGATCCAACGCTTATGGCCCAAGGAGAATATCGGGTATTAAAAGCAGACAATCCAAATGACGCAGAAGCAGCAGAAGCCGGCGGCCGCTGGGTTTTTAAGCCTGGGGAAGAGGAAGCGGAAAGAAAAGCATTTGCTAAAAAAGTCCTTTTTGCTTTACTGGAAAGAGTCCCGGGTATGAAGTTTACTGCTGAAACAGTTGGAGACAAAAACCGCAGAGAAGCTTCGGAAGGAGCAATAGCTGCAGCAATTGAAGCAGGACACGACCTTACCCTAATGCGCGCACTACCCTGGGAAACTACCCCACTTAGAGAATATGAAGCAACGGATCGCTTAAGCCACACCCACGACATGCCAGCATTAACAGGGCTTTTAACTGGTAAAGCCGGAGATCACAGCTATGGATGGATTGATGGGGACAGAGTTTCTTCTATTCTTGCACGCTTAGGAATTCTTGCTCCAAAATTAAATGGCCCAATCGATGTTTCTAAGCTAAGCACTGAATTCATGGCTGAAATTTACAAAAGGGTTGTTGCAGGATCAGGTGCTGGAACAGTAGTTGTTCCTCTTTCTGCGCTATACACATTAACACCAGAACATTTAGATGCGGAAAAATGGCAGTATACAAATATTCAGCCAGGTACCTCTGGAGAAGTAAATAACCCTATGGGAAATTGGGAACAAAGACTTCCAGAAATAGAAGATTTAGCAACTAGCGGAGAAGTTATTGCCCGTGCAACATCTGTAGAATCAAGACCATTTGGAGAAGTTATCACTCTTCATTCCGACACCTTCCAAACCCAGATTAAAAAAGTAGAAGCAGAGTCAGTTTCTTACCAAGCTGCAAATGGAAATTGGACAGTATGGCAACCTACTCCTGGCATAAACCCCTTAATGGAAATGGCTGTCACTTATACCGGGCCAGAAATTACAAAAGGGTTTGAGAATAAAGCGTGGACGAAATATGCTATGTATGCGGTTGGTTTTGATCGTACCAAAGAGTATGTTTTTTATGACCTGGTTTCTGGTGAAAAACATTCAAGACATGGATCTGAACTTATAGCTCAAGAATTTTCCGTAGGGCTAAATACGGCTACAAAAGAAGAACCAAATAGGAATCGCCATCATTTTGTAATTTATGAAGCTGTAGCTTAAAACCAATGGGAATTAAAGAAGTATCCGGAGTAATCCATGGCCATTTTTACCAGCCTTGGAGGATCGCACCTTTCAGCCGGATCCCGCATACTTTAATCGCCCGGCAAAAAAAAGAGCCAAACCCTGGTAAATGTTTTAACTGGACCGAACTGATTGCCCAACAATGTTATCTGGCTTTAATGAATGGGGATCCAGCCCAAAGCGCATACCGCCATATGTCTTTTAACTTTGGCCCAACCTTGATTGAACAGCTAAAAATATTGTGCCCCGGGTTTTTAGGACAGTTAATAGAAGCTGACAGCTTAAGCAGAAATGCTATTGCCCAGGCATTTTTCCATACCATCCTCCCCTTGGACATGCCACAGGACCAGCTCATCCAAGTAGCCTGGGGAAAAGATTATTTTAGCCATACATTCAAAAGAACTCCCGAAGCAATGTGGCTGCCAGAAGCTGCAGTAAGCCTTGAACTTTTAAGCTTTATTGCTGCTTTAGGAATGAAATATGCCATCATTTCTCCTACTGCAGTAAAAAGGGTAAAAGAATTGGGGACATGGAAAGATGTCAAACTAACCGCCGAAGGCCGGCCGGATTTATTGCCAGGCCAGCCATATCAAGTGCGGGGTCTGGATCCTAATTTCTACGTTTTTGTTTTTGACCCGGAACTTTATCATTTAACAGACCAAACCGAATTTTTAAATGCTCCTCCTTCTCCAAATTGGGTGGATGTTTTCAGAAAAAGACTGGGACAAAGCGGATTTATTACTATGGCAACAGACGGGGAGTTTTTTGGACACCACCGTAAAAAGGGAGCAGAAAACCTTCTCGCTCTATTCCACCAAAAAAATCCCGGGATAAGATTTACAAACTATGGGACGGTCTTGGAAGAAGCGCTTTGTCCGCCAAGGGAAGTAGGCGTAATAGAGCTAAATCCTGAATCTTCGTGGAGCTGCTCTCACGGGTTTGGCCGCTGGGACAATGGCTGCGGCTGTAACAAAGAAAACGAATGGAGAAGGCCGCTTAGAGAAGCACTGCAATGGCTGGCACTGCAGTTTGACGATACCTTTATTAAGGAAACTCAAACTACCTTCCCATTTCCATTAAAGCCCAAAGTCAAATATATTCAAGTTTTAACTGGGGCAAAAACATTTCATCAATTCTTGGCAGAGCAATCTGTTCGGCCAAATTTAACCCCCGCGGAATTTGCCATTCATTCTGCACTTTGTAACGCCATGGTGCCAAGGTATGCCATGTTTGTGAGCTGCGCTTGGTTTTTTGAGGGGATGGGGCTTGAAGCCGATATCTCTCTAGGTTTTGCTGCAGAACTGGCAAGAACACTTCTCCCTTTTAAACCAAAAATAGAACAGGAGCTTAGATCAAGGCTTGCTCTGGTTAAAAATCCCGGGCATGAAAAAAGGCATCAGCTTCCAGACGCCGCCCATATTTATGACAATATAATTGCTCTTGCTGCATAAAATTTAAGCGCCCCATAAGTATTTACATTTAATATTTATCGGAGCTATAATCTACTCCGAAAGGGGTGGTTTATGAAATTTTGGAAGCCTATTTTCCTTTGCCTCGCGTTAATTATGACTCTTTCTGTTTCCGCCTCCATTGCTTCTGCTGCTAATAACGAGATTACCAAAATCGGGTCCGACGTATTTATTGCCAAAGATGTAAGCGTAGATAAGGTTTCGGTCATTGGGGGCTCGGCAAAAATCGACGGACAAATTCAAGGAGACGTAGCAGCAATTGGTGGTTCGGTAATTTTGGGAGATACCGCCACTGTGCTTGGGGACGTTGTTGCCATAGGTGGAACCGTACAAAAAGCACCAAATACGATCATTAAAGGTGACATTGTGGAAATCGCCATCCCTGGACACCAAGCTGTAGTTGGCGCCATGAATAAAGGGGAGCTCCCTCTTCTTGGCATAAGCATTGCGATCTTTTGCCTTTTGGCTTTTGTATGTGCATTAATCCTGGCTTTAGTCGTAGTAGGCTTTTATACCAAACAAATCGGGAACGCTTCTTTTGCTTGTGAAAAAAGCGCTTGGAGATGTTTCTGGGCTGGGGTATTAGGATTAATCCTTATTGTCCCCATTACCTTACTTTTGTTAATCAGTCTGATAGGGATTGTATTTATCCCTCTCTGGATCATGTTGGTAGTAGCAGCTCTCTTCTTTGGCAAAGTTGTCATGTCCCAGCTAATCGGGAAAAAACTGCTACACTTCTTTAAAGTTGCCAAAAAACCGATGATGCTTGAAGTGGCTTTTGGAATAATAGTTTTGGCTTTTATTTCAATGATCCCGTTTATCGGCGGATTGATTAAAATGATTCTTATTACCATTGCCTTGGGAGGAGTAATCCTTACCAGGTTTGGAGCGGAAAAAGCGTAACGGTTAACTGTAACGAAACATAAACAAAGGCGCCCCGACGTAACGTCGGGACGCCTTTGTTGTATCCAAATTGTTAACTGCTCCCCTTCACCTTCCCCGCAAACTGCTTCCCAAACTCAAAACACGCAGCTAATTCTGATTCACTTGGAGCAAATCTCACGGTCTGCGCAGGCATAACGATCTGCATCCCGGACAGCGTAAGTTGTTCTTCAATGGCTTTGGTTGCTCCCCCAGCCCATCCATAGGATCCAAACGCAGCCCCCACTCTTGCGCGGGGCTTGAGTCCTTTGAGCTCCTCCAAAAGCGGGACCACTCCTGCCAGCAAATCATTGTTTACAGTTGAAGAACCCAGGATAAACCCTTTTGAAAAAACAATTTCTTTGATCAAGTCGCTTAATGGTGTTTCGGAAATTTTTGAAACGAACACCGGAACCCCTGCACTAGCCACTCCTTCTGCAATTGCTTTAGCCATTTTCTTGGTACTGTCCCAAATTGTTTCGTAGAGGACTACCACTTTTTCTTCTGCCCAACCCCCTGACCATTTAAGATAAAATTGGATGAGTTTATCCAAATCTTTTCTCCAAATTGCACCGTGGCTTGGAGCAATGATTTTAGGTGTAACCCCCAACGGAGCCAATTCTTCTATTTTCTTTGGGATCAACCTGCTTAACGGGTAAAGAATGTTTGCATAATACTTTTTCAATTCTTCTTCCAGGATCGCTGGATCAATTTCATCGGCAAAGCGCTGGGAAGAGGCTAAGTGCTCCCCAAAAGCATCATTTGGAAACAAGATTTGGTCTTCTACTGCATAGGTAAACATGCTGTCCGGCCAATGAAGCATTGGGGCTTCGATGAATTTCAGGTTTCTCTTGCCCAGGTTGAGGGTATCTCCGGTTTTAACTACCTGAAAATCCCATTTGTCAGAATAATACTTACTTAAACCTTCTTTCCCTTTTCCGCTGCAGATAACTTTTGCTTTGGGGTTAATATTTAACATTGCCGGAAGGGACCCAGAGTGGTCGGGCTCTGTATGGTTGGATATTATATAATGTATGTCCTTGGGATCGATGATTTTGCCAATCCGTTCAAGCATTTCCCCTGCAAAAGAGTCACGGACTGTATCAATTAAAGTCGGTTTTTCATCCAGGATTAAGTAAGCATTATAAGTAGTGCCTCGAGGTATGTGGTAAGTACTCCCATGAAATTCCCTTACTTCCCAATCGATTGCCCCAACCCAATATACGTTTTCCGCTATTTTTACTGGTTCCATAAAAACCTCCCTTCATTAAGGATTTAATTATAATCTAACCTGCTGTGAAATTCTTCTCTCTTTTTTACGAAGTATATAAAGAGGAGCGATCATCTTGTCCATTCATATCTTTAGAGAAAAACCCATAGGCTTGGGCCCTTTTTATCATAAACCTCCAGAAGAGGTCCCTCCTACTGGAAGAGTTAGAGGAGGAGCCAAGGTTGGCCCTGCATTACTAAAAGAAAAAGCAAAAGAAGCCTTGCTTAGGCTTCCACAATTAAAACCCACAGAAAAGGTTTGTGTCATTTATGATTCGGAAACCGCTGCAGTAGCCGAGGCTTTTATGGCTGCTGGCAGAGAGATTGGGAGCAAAGCAATTTTTTATAAATTAACAGAAGGAGTAGCCCGGTTAGAAGACCCTGCGCTATTATCTTTTATCGACGGCAGCTCTTCTTGCGTGTTTATAAATGCTTTTACAGAAAAAACCGGAGAATCTCCGCAAAGGATGGCTTTGCTAGGTAAAGAATATTCCCACCCGGAAGCACGTATGATACATTGCCCAGGCATAACCCCCCAAACTCTTAGTTTGGACTTGGATTATGATGCCATGGTAGCAAGAGCACGCAAGATCATGCCTTTGCTTGCAGAAGCGGAAGAAGTAGAAATATCCACTGCCAGCAGAACTTCTTTCAGGCTTAAAATCAGCGGCAGACCGGTTGTAACTGAATTCAGGGAAATCCACCCGGATAGAAGAAGATTTGATTTGCCGCTGGGAGAAGTGTTTTGCGCCCCAATCGAAGAGAGTGGAAACGGTGTTTTGGTGGTGGATGGGACCATTGGCGAATTTGGGATCCCCTCTCCACCATTAAGGATAACCGTAGTAAATGGACATATTGATTTTGCCCAACTGGAAAAAGACAATCCTTCTTATCCCCGCCTAGCCGAACTTATAACCCAGCTTAAGATTGATCGCTGCGCCTCTATCCTGGCAGAATTTGGGATTGGACTGCTTGGCCCCCACCCCCTAAGCGGTCATATTGTAGTAGACGAAAAATGCTTAGAAACCATCCATATTGCTTTTGGGAAAAACTACCAGCCAGCACAATTGGGCGGGAAAAATGTTTCGGAGGTACATCGTGATTTTGTAATTGCAAAGCCTACTGTAGTTCTCGTTATGAAAGATGGTTCCAGGCTTGTACTTCTCAAGGATGGAAAACTACAAGTCTAATTCCCCAAAAAAAATCGTTCCAAACTGAAATTTTCTAAAGCCCCAAACGATAAAACTATAGCCAATGAGCTCCCAGAGTTTATTAGCTTTTTTGTTTTAAAAGGAGGATTTTTATGTCTAGTTTTGAACTATTGGGTGGAGGGGGAACAGCAAGATTAAGATATGAGCTTCAAAAACACTCTCCGGTTACTACTTTACTAAGGGATTCTATGTTGTCCAATTGGAGCGAAATTGCTTTTCAAGTTGGCCAGCGTCTTACTTTCGGCAAAAAAGGTCTCCCGGCTTTTGTTTCGGACCAATTGCATCAAGCAGGTCTTCGTTTGGCTTCTCCGGATGTTTTGGAAATCCCCAGCAGCGGAATACACGTTGGCGGCGGCATATGGATTAGACGTGTTATGCCTGAGTCTCTTGGAGAAGTTTCGCGTCCGTATTTTGAACATGTGCGGTTGTTTGAGATTCTTGGTCCGCGCATTAAAGGTGAGCCTGGGCTGCATGCATTTATTGGCGTGCATTCAATGATGGCGGTTAATGGGAGGCCCTGGTGCATTGGGGGAACTAGGATGAGAGGAGATTATGCATCCGTAGATGAAGCGGCCAGAGATGTGCTGCGTCTTTCCCGTGCTATGACTTATAAATGCGCTGCTGCAGGAATCCCGATTGGCGGCGGCAAATGCGACATTATGTTTGACCCAAAATCTCCGCACCGAGATCTGGTCATTAAACAATTTGCCCTGGCTTTGGAATATTTAAAAGTAATCTTTACCGGGCAGGACATGAACATTTCTCCCAGAGACGCTGTTAATATGGCTTTAGTAGCCCAACATTCAATTATTGGCCCATCTGATCTGTCTATGGGAGGAATTCCACCTACCCCACCTACTGCTAAAGGGGTTTTTCTGGCAATTAAAAAAGCTGCGGAGCTAAAAGGAATCGCTATGGATAAACTCGCTATAGCATTGCAAGGTTTGGGAGGCGTTGGCGGGAATTTAATCCCATATCTTTTGGAAGCAGGCGTAAAAATAGTTGCTACCGATGCAAAACCCGAAACCAGAGCAGCCATGAAAGAAAAGTTTGGAGGGAAAATTTCTGTTTTAGATAATCCGGATGATATTTATGCTGTAAAAGCGGATGTGTTTTCCCCTTGTGCCAGAGAAGATGTGCTAAACGATGACACTATCCCCAGAATCATTGCTGCAGGAGTAAAACTGGTCATTGGCGCCGCAAACAATCCTCTAAGGGACGATGTAAAACACGCGGAAATGTTAAGAGATGCGGGAATTTTGTATTTTCGGGACTTTGTAGTCAATGGCGGAGGACTCATGGGAGTTGCTTCCGGAGTTATGCGGTTTGATCCTATGCAAAGAGTAGAAACTATTTCCAGGTCAACCGAAAGATTGCACCAGTTTATGACTAGGGAAGGTTTAACCGGCCACGAAGCAGGAGAAAGATTGGCAGAAGAGCAGCTGGCACAGTGGAACCGGTTTGCACAGTTTGGCTGGCAGGGGCCAGAGGTTGGGTAAAGTCTCTCAACTCGTCCCGGCAAGCCGGGCCTCGCTCGAGACAAGGAGGAAAAGAAAATGGGTGGAACAGGCAGAGTGGTTACTCCAGGAAGAATAGATATTCCAGCAGCAGAGGTTAGGAGGTTTGGTTTAGGGCACATTATAAAAGTGGCCAGGCAGGAAGCTATCAACCGGGTTATTGGACCGCAAGCACATTGGTATCCAGGCTCCATGCCTTTTTGCACAGAAAGCGCTTTTGAGTTTTTAGAGGTTGAGCAACGCGTTGCAGAAGCAGCACAAAGACAAGGCGCAACAGAAGTAGGTGCAGATGCATTTGCAAATTTCAGCCTCCCGGACGGAGAACTTGGCCACCATTATATTTACCAAAGATTAGACGGACCAAACGACACAGCCTTAAAAAGAACCATTGCAAAAGCATTAAGCATTATTAACTATGGGAAAAACATCCTTGCAGTAGTATTTAATAACGGCATGTCGGGTTTTACCGCTATGTTCCGCTTGTTGCGACCCGGAGATATTCTCTTTTACCATCCAGTATGTTATGGCTGTACAAAAAACGAGATCGTATCAGGTCTCCCATTATTGGGCATAAAAACTCAACCAGAAAAATTTGAGAACTTAAGCACTTTTAGGCACGCCCTCTTAACTACCAAAAAAGCCAGAATGGTTTTTTTGGAAACGGAACTAAATCCCCTTATGCATATCCCTCCTCTGGAAGAGATCGGAGCCATGATTGAAGAGGTTAATGCAAAGCGAATTGCAAAAGGATGGCGCCCCATAATCGTATTTGTTGATAACACTTTCCCAACCTTTGCAAATATGAATCCCTTGGGCATACCAGGAATACACATAGAATTAGAAAGCATGACCAAGTTTGTTGCCGGGGATGGGGAAAATATGGGCTGTTTTGTTGCTATTGATGCCGACCATGATTTCAGATTAGGCCCGGAAGATTACGGGACACTTTACCAGGCACTCATGATGAGACAAAAAGACTTGGGGCTCTCTATGTCCCCCTTTCCAGCTTGGGATTTATTAAGAAGATTGCCGAGCATGGAAATGCGCAGAAGCTGGGTACAAGCAAATGCACAAAAAGTAGCCGAGTTTTTAAAACATCATCCAAAAGTAGCCAGTGTTAATTATCCCGGAATGATGGAAGATAATGCGCAAAACGATCGTGCACATCGTTTGATGGTTGATGAACAAGGAAACTTTGCCCCCGGCTATCTGGTTTATTTCGTTCTTAAGGGCGAGGGGGAAGAAGCAAAAGAGAATGCAAGAAAACTCCTCAATTGGCTTAGCGTAAACACCTCTATAAGGGTAAAAGTCAGCTTTGGTCAACAAGAAACACTAATAGAGGTCCCCTCCCTTATGACCCACTCTTCTTATTCTCTTAATGAGCTATTGGCCGCAGATATAGATCCAGGCGGAATCCGTCTGGCCATGGGGTGGGAAGATGCGTCATATGTTATGTATGCACTAGAAGAGGGATTAAAGCAGATTTAATTTTCGCATATTCAGATTTGCCGATAGAGTCTTTATAAAAACTCATGCGCAGGCAAGCCGGGATCCTTGATTACCATTGCCATGATTTTTTCTGCATCCACCTCCGGCATAGCCAAAAGCAACCTCAAAACATTTTCTGACAAAGAAGCCGAAGTCGTAGTGAAAAGGCTGTCTGTACCCAAAACTACTTTTACCCCTCTCCCCAACCAATAAAATAAAGGCAAGTTACGATATCTGCTCACTTGGACCGCTCCATTATCCCACCTCTTTTTTCTGGCTGTAACCGCAGGACAAACCTCCATTGTTATATCGTTTGCAATAATATCTTGTAACATAGCCTGCATTTCAGCATTAAATCGGGGAGGAAGTAGTTTATCTTGCAATCCTCTTGGCGCCAACAAAGGATAGGGTGACAATAGATATCCATGCCCTATCCTAAACCTGTGTTCAGGATAATCCATTTTCAGCCCAATAATAACATCCAAGAATTTTCGAAAGTATCGATAATGTTTAGCATAATATTTTTCACGGTCGCACGGAAATTTTAGCTCTTCTAATTTCCCGGCTCGATTACTCGGATCACCAAGATGAACAGTTACTAAAAATCGTTCTGCCCAACCTAATTGCAAAACCCTTCTTAAGGCTTCTCCCCACTTTTGCGGTGATTGGCCCTTGTCTTTAACAGCATATTCCGGACCACTAATATCAATACCTCCAATTAAACCAGCATGACTAGAGCGATGCAGTTGCCCCATCGCTGCAATTACAGCTTCGCGGTTATTGTACCCCACAATTTTATTTTCTTTCCCTCTATTGAAACTGGGGATTAATCTTACTTGTGCCCCCCTCTCTTGAACAATTGGGGCAGCTGCAGCATCCGCAAACCATTCAAGAGAAGTGGCAACCGTTGTTTCCAATTCGGATAAAGAATAAGGGCCTTTGCCTAATAATTTTATTGGGGACATCGGATTCAATCTTAAGCCAAATCCAACAATTTGATCGCTTTCTAATATTGTGGCAACGGCATTTGCAATGGCTAGCCTTAACAATTTGGGAGTATCGAGATGGTCGTCTCTCGCCCAATCATGCAGATATTGATTTCGGCTTACGACAGGTTTATTGGGATCTTGTAATCGTGCCTCTAATTTCTTTTTAATTTCTTCATCTTCCGTCTTTCCATTAAATTCCCCCGCAAGAAACCGTTCAGATATGGCGCAAGTTAAATGCACATGATGATCAACTTTTGGAATTCCTCTTAAATGTTGCAACAAAGGGCGGCACTCTTTCTTTGACGGAAAGCGATCCTGCAATAATCTTGGTGATTGTCGCAATTCTGCAAGCCCTGGTAAATACATCGATTATTCTCCTGTCTATTATTATTATCGCCTAATTTTTGCTATAATTTCAACGAGTATGTTAAATAAAATAGTAGAAAAAACCCACAACTGGCAAACCAGATTCAGCTTTGGATCAACTTCCGCAATCATTACAGGACTTGCTTTAATGGCTGGGCTACATTCGGAACCCAACGCAAAAATAAGCATTATCGGGGGGATCTTGGTCATTGCCCTAGCAGACAACATTTCGGATTCTTTTGGCATTCATATCTATCAGGAATCGGAAAAAATCGAAACCAGAGAAGTTTGGACTTCTACTATTTTCAATTTTATTGCCAGGCTCATTGTTTCTTTGAGTTTTATAGCTTTGCTATGGCTCTTGCCACTAAACACAGCAATAATTTCCTCACTTATTTGGGGATTAATGCTTCTGGCCATGATCAGCTACATGGTCGCTAAAAATGAATCAGCTAACCCTTATTTATCCGTCCTAACCCATCTTCTGATCGCGGTCGGAGTAATCTTTTTAAGCAATCTGGTAGGCGACTTGCTTATCAACCGGTTTGGCTAATGAATATCAGCTTTTGATGAATTTATTCCTCAATCTCGAGTTTAAACAGAGTATTGTCCAGAAACCTTGGGCTGCGAAATAATACTTTGGGAAGCAGGTCCGGCTTGAATGGATATCCAAGGAAAGGTTCATTATCGCATAGCGGGAGTTCTGCTCTCCTGCCTTGCTGGTCAGTTACATTGCCCCACAAATATCCTCCTTTTATTGGATAAAATTCCAGCCTCACATTCGCCGGTAAACCTCGACCAAGCACAGAAACAATTTGGACCATCTGAAAATCAGTTAAAGCCCTGCCGGGTAAATGCCATTCATTTGGGTCGCAATAATCTTCAACCGTGACTTCTGAAACCCCGTGCCTTGCCTGGTTTACATCTACTAAGTTTGTATCTTCAGAAACTGCAGCTAATAATTTTTCATCTTCTTTCAAATTCTCGTTTATCGGAGTAAACACAATAATAAGTTGCTCTCTTTGAATATTTACTAGCCATACCGGTTGCCCATTTCCCCTCCACGTATTACTCTTTGGGGTTAGATCGAGCGGGTATTTTACCCCGGAAGCGTCAATCCTATCGCGGATTGCAATTTGCCCAGTACTGGATAAAGCCATTAAGTTCCTATGCAAATTTCCGGGCGCCCCTTTTACCATGCCAGAGGTGCCAGGTTCTAAATATAAAGTCGAATAAGCGGCTCTTCCATTTACAATATACATACAATATCCTTGGTATGTTTTCGTTCATTATTTGTTATAATTTCAATAATTATGATGGTTTTTTCTATTGAAACATCGTGCGAGCAACACTTACCTGCCTGCCGACAGGCAGGTCCGCCGAAGTCCCGGTAAAACCGGGACGAAGGCGGAAACACATCGGCAGATTTTTGACCTACTTCTTTACCAAGATGCTGAAACTGTCCGAAGTTGCTGGCCCACCATCAACAACAGGGAAACTAACCTCCCTAAGCATCTGAGTTGTATATCCCCTTTTGCTAAGCTCGGTATTAACTCCAGGAACACAACCCATAGTAGGATCCCCCCAAAAATATGACAAATAAAACAGTTCACCAAAGCAAGAAATACGCGATACTCCTAAGGACAGCAATACCTGCCCGAAATGGTCCCATTTCTTTTGCTTAAATGATTCCTTTTCTGGAGAAGAATCTGACCACTCGCTTAGCCCGGAAGGGTTAGGCAAATTAAATATTGAATCATGAGGCGTTGGCCCTTTATATTCTGTATCAATTAACACTATTTTTTGTTGAAGAGTAAGATTGCCAAGCCATTTCTCGACCTCAATGCGGTAACCAGATTGAACAAATACAAACAGCGGAATATGGGGACGGCTCATCAAATATCGGATCATTTTTTCTTGATATGATTGATAATGCGTATCGCAAAGACGCGCTCCACCAAGGATTTCATCTCCGACTTTTTTTGCTCCTCCATAAGCTACTGTAAAAAGGGGGTGAACCAAAACATCTATTTCTCCCCCACTTTTTCGGATTGCAGTTTTAAGCTTACCATGTAAAGCTCTATTGAATAGTTCATTATTGGGAACAAAGGTTCTAAACTCTAATTTAACTATATCCATTCTAATCCTCCGGCAATATCAAATACTACTTAAATCCAATCCCCTATATTCCTTTATCGTTAACTTTCAACCGATATTTCACCATAAAGACATGCATATTCGCCGAAGTCCCGGTAAAACCGGGACGAAGGCGGAAACACATCAGAAGATTTTTGGCTTAATAGTGTTATAATCTGCGTAGCTTTTTTAAATAAAGGAGGTGAAATAATTTGAAAAAACTAACTCTATTCTTAATAGGAATGGCATTGATGATAACCGCATCCAGCGCCAGCGCACTGCAGCTGTCAGTTGGTACCTGGGGAGATTGGGCAACAGTTGGTTTCCATTTTAATGATAAGGTTTCCGGCTATCTTGGCTACAGCTATAATGGCAATACCAAAGTTAATTGGATGCTGGCAAAAGTTGATGTTAACCTGGCTAAGATAAAAGATGTACAGACCAAAGCTGGTATAGCTTATTATACAACGTCTCCTAATAATGGAAGCTCACTCGGTCTTACTTTAGGAGCATCTGTTATGGTATTGCCAAATGCTTCCATTGGAGGAGACATCATGCTCGCAGACTTTAATACAAGCGCAGGCGGAGCAAACACAACCGACATCCTTCCAACCGCCTTAATGTCCTTTAATTTGTACTTATAAGGTGTTTGGCCATGGGAGCTTTTTTCCTTCAATGCAATAATATCGTAGGGAGGCAAAAAAATATGTCTTATTCTAAAAAAGCGGTAAAGTTTTTCCTTTTGGCGATTTTATTGTCCGGATTTGTCCTGTTCCTTAGCCGCAACACCGTTTTGGCTTGTAGCCGCGTTTTGTCTGCAAACAACGGACAAGCAGTTTTATGCGGACGGAACATGGATTGGCCTGAAAATATGGCCACTTCTTTGTGGATTTTTCCCCGTGATATAAAACGCAGCGGCTTAGTCAAAAATAATTCTCTTACCTGGGCCTCAAAATACGGCAGCTTAGTAAATGTATCCAGCGCAAAAGATTTAGGGTTGGTCAGCGACGGCATGAATGAAAAAGGTTTGGCCGCCAATTTACTTTGGCTGGATGAAAGTGATTACGGAATACGTGACACTCGCCTTCCGGGACTATCGGTCAGTTTATGGGCGCAGTATTATCTTGATAGCTTTGCCACGGTCGCCGAAGCGGTGCAGGCCTTCAAAAAATCGCCTTATCAGATCATTACTTTATCTGTTCCTCAAGGAAAGATCTCTAAAATTGCCGCGCTTCACCTCTCGTTGGCGGATAAAACCGGGGATTCGGCAATTATTGAGTTCATTGGCGGCAAAGCGGTAATTCATCACGACCGGAATTATGCCGTTATGACCAACTCGCCTGCTTATGAAAAGCAGTTAGGGAACCTCAAACAGTATGATGGCTTTGGCGGAAGCAAACCCCTGCCTGGAACGACCAAGCCGCAAGACAGATTTGTTCGCGCGGCTTACTATTTAAAATATTTGCCGAAACCTCACGATTTACGAGAAGCACTGGCCGGAGTTTTTAGCATCATGCGCAATATTTCCCAACCTTTTCATATTGCCTTTGATCCCAAGCACCCCTCCTCTTCTGCGACCATTTGGCGGGTAGTTGCCGACCTTACCAATGGGACCTATTACTTCGAATCAACCGTAAACCCTAACATTGTTTGGGCCGACCTGAACAAGTTTGATCTAAAATCTGGTTCGTCTGCCATGAGGATCGACTTAAGCGCCAATTCCGAACTGGTTGGGAATATCACCAAACAGTTTGTTAAAGCTAAACCGTTTGAATTTATATCAAATGAAACAACATTAAGATAGCTTTGGGCCATGGGGGCTTTTTTTATTCTACAATTGTAGTACAATAGCCACAGGCCTAATTAAAAAAGAGGAGGACAAATTATCATGATAAAGAAAGCGTTGGCAGTTTTGTTCCTGGTTACTTTGCTTGCAGGCATGGTGGAAGCTCAAGATTTAGCAGGTAAGGTAGGGATTGGGTTGAGGGCGGATACTTTTTCGATCCGCAAATTCGTTAGTAATAATTTGGGACTGGATGTTTTTGCTGGCTATGTAGGCTCCACCCGGACTGGTCAGACGGATGCCAATATGCTTGGTTATGGTTTGGGCGGTTTTTATGCCAATGAGATTTATAAAGACGTTTTGCTGGAAGCTGGCGCGGTACTCCATGGCTGGCAGGGAATAGATGGTACTACCGGGAATTCTTATACCGGCGCAGCAATAATTCCTTTTATCGGCGCGGAATGCTTTATCAATAGCCACTTTTCTTTAGACGGCCAGGTAGAACTGGGCGCTTATGGCTGTACTATGATGGGTAATACCCGGTCAACAAGCTTGAACGTCTTGACCGGCAGCTTGGGCGCGCATATTTATTTCTAAGGAAGGGATCCACAGTTCCTCTTGTGTTCCGCTTGCCGCTTAGTATAATTTTAATAATTATATGCTAATTCTTTCTATCGAAACTTCTTGTGACGATTCATCGGTTGCCGTCATTTACGATGGACAAATAAATCTTTCTGATGTAGTCACTTTTTAAACTAAATTTCAAAAGAAGAATGGCAAGATTTATGCAATAGTATATCGTTTAGAAGCCCCTTTAGTGGACCGTCTCTGCAATTGACGCATAAAGCATTGATCCTGCATTCGCTCCAGCGAGGGAAATTTCTGTTTCCGGACCTGCGTCTGGGATATAAAAAACCTTTGCACCTACTGCTCCCCAAAAAGAGAGCAGCTCCTGCTTGGGCAACAGGCTTTGCATAGCCATTTCTGTAACCGTAGAATCATAATTTTTCCAGCGATAATAACGAACCAGACCATGCATAAATAATGGAAAGGTTTCGTAGTCTTCTTTACCTAATTGTTGTTTTCGGGTTAGGCCGAGTGCTTCCTTAAATTGAGCTTTTATTGCACCGGGCAAGCTAAATATGCCAATAGCATCAAGGTGGGAAAACCCTTCAATAAAAGCATCGGTCATAATAGTATCTGCTTCAAGTCCATACTCCAGATGTATCAGTTCCTGCAGGGAACCATTAAAAGGGGTTTCCATGTCTTTTTGGGCTACTATTGCCAGACCCAGCGTCCCGTAAAAGTGATAATATTGCCCCATTTTTTCCTTGGGGTCGCTAGTGCTCATGCCTAAGTTGGGCAAATTATTGTCAAGAATATCCTTAACATTAAACCGTTCTCCATTAACCTCAACATAAAAAACGTTATAACGGAGGGTTTTGCTTATATCCTGCATAATCATGATCGCCTGAAAAACATCCCCATGGAATAAATTCAGAGAAAAGGCGAATAATTCCCCCAAATACTCCGCGGCACTAGAATATTCACCTTTTGAATAAGGATGTTCTTGTACCCATAGAATGAGGTCTTTTGACTCTTTGATCAACAAATCTTCTTTCACATTATTTTCCAAGAAGAAGGTCCCATTAGTAGGAGGAACCGGATCCAGTGATAAAAGAATAAACGTTTTCCTTAAGGAGGGAAAACGAAGTAGCACTCCCTCCTCTTCAGCATAGATCCTGATTTTTTCTCCAAATGTTTTATTTGTTTCTTCTGAAGAGATAAAAACATCCAGAGAGGCTTTTGCCTCAACCTTGCTACCGTCAGTCATTAAGGCCAGGGTTTCTCTTTCTATAACGGAGCGGGCCGAAAGCTCCTCTGAACCAAGCAGTCTGGCAAAAGCCCCGTTCATATTGTCCCTTCTTGTTCTAAAACGGATGGTTGTTTCGTTGATCGTCACGGTTTTGGGATCCTGCCAATAATAATTCCCATAGTTATCAATTCCTCTTTGGCCAAAATCCAAAGCAATGTATTCGCGAGACATATAATTATCTACATATTGCCAGGCAGAACCAGTATAGGCTTCTTCATCCAAAGTCTGTCCTTTGCTTTTACTGCTAACAGAAGAATAGATAGAATCCTTGGACAGTTTTTCTACCTCCCCTGCCAAAAACGCAAGTAGCTCCTTGTCTTCAACTGTTCTCCCCATACAAAAACCGGTCCCCCAATCATTAGAATATGAAAGAACACCTACCGGGATAACTTCCAGGTACAATTCACCATCTCTAAAAGAACGAAATTGGGCAATATCAACCAAATTTGTTATTCCTGTTTCTTCCAGAAAAGCCCTTTTATCAAGAAACAAGCTTTCATCTGTTATTTCGGCCCTTGCTGTTCCGTCTTTAGGACGCAAAAATAAATGGCCGAGGTTTTTTCTAATATCATATTGCATGTCTTCTAATAGCGCTTCCCATCTTGCCTCGCCATAGTTACCGATAACATACTGTCTTACCCCTTCGAATTCCAAAGGAGAATTAAGCGTTTCAAACAAGGCCCCCATTTGCCAGCCTGTATTGGCGTTTGCTTCAAAAGCCAGATCAATTGCTTGGGCTACATCTTCCGCAGGAAAAATTATCTCTTCAGCTTCGATGGAATATATCCTCTGAAGGCTTCCTGCCACAAAGGTAGTTAACACACTTCTAACGTATACATCTTCTGAAAAAACCAGCCTTTGCCAAGCCTCATCACCAAAAGAACATTCTATAAAATCTTTTAGCCTTCTTAGGTCTTCTCTGGTTTTCACTTGATTAAATAGTTGTTCGAAAGCCTTTGTTTCAGCCCTAAAAAAACTTAGAATGTCCAAACAAATTCCCGGCTCAACGGAAAGAAACACGTTCGGGATCTGCAAGCCAATATCTGAACAGGCTATTGTTTGTGGCTGCCAATTTAGCTGATAAGGTTGGGTTTCGCAAAACAAGCTCGTTCCATAAGACAGAGAAAAGGTGTTTTCCTCGCAATTATCTTCTGCCCTTCCAGGATTAAAATCACCATTATTGGGAGCAAACATATAATGAAGGCCTAAAGCTCCTACAATCACAATAAACCTAGCTCCTTTTACGGGGGGAGTCTCCCTATATATATATCGACAAAAAACAACCTGAGTTGCAGCTCCCGGGGTTTTTAATTATCTCTTCCCCCGTGTTAGAATACCAGCATGAAGATTTTAGCCATTGAAACTTCTTGCGACGACTCGTCTGTAGCCTTAGTCAAAGACGGTAAGGAAATACTTTCAAATGTAATCTCATCCCAAGCCGAATTCCACAAAAAATATGGCGGGATCGTTCCTGAAATCGCAGCTAGAAAACATGTTGAAGTGATAAATCCTTTAATCCAAGAAGCACTTGAGCAAGCAAAAGTAACGCTTAAAGAAATTGATGCAGTAGCAGTAACTTATGGGCCAGGACTAGTGGGCTCTCTGCTGGTTGGATTGTGTGCTGGTAAAGCATTGGCGGTTGCAATTAATAAGCCGCTTATTGGAGTTAATCATTTAGAGGGGCATATTTATGCTAATTTTATTAACTCACCCCCTTTCACCCCCTCTCTTATTAAGAGAGGGGGTGCCGAGCGTAGCGAGGCAGGG
>JAPLLA010000064.1 GCA_026387795.1 Candidatus Saganbacteria bacterium
TATTAAAAAGAAAAAATAAAATGAAATTAATAGATAAAATAAAACATAAAAAAATAAAAGTTGGGGTAATAGGATTGGGTTATGTGGGGCTTCCTTTGGCGGTCGAATTTGCCAGGGCTGGTATCGAAACTGTGGGAATTGATGTTTCTTTAAAGAAAATAAAAATGATTAATCTGGGCAAATCTTACATTATGGACATTGATTCCCGAGAATTTGCAGTGCTGGTAAAAAAACATAAATTATCTGCCACCTCTGACTATGGAATTATTGGAGATTTAGATGTTTTATTCATTTGTGTGCCTACTCCTTTTAATAAATCTAAATCTCCGGATGTGGGTTTTATGAAAAATGCTGCAAAGTCTATAAATAAATATTTAAAAAAAGGACAACTGGTTATCTTGCAAAGCACTACTTATCCTGGCACAACGGAAGAATTAATATTGCCTATTCTTGAAGAAAGCAGATTAAAAGCGGGAAAAGATTTTAATTTAGCGTTTTCCCCCGAAAGGGTGGATCCGGGCAATAAAGTATTTAAAGTAAAAAATACGCCCAAAGTAGTGGGTGGGTTAACCCATGTATGTGGGAGGTTAGCAAAAGAAGTGTTTTCTTTGATTATTAAAAAAGAAAACATTCATCTGGTTTCTTGTCCCAAAGTTGCCGAAATGTGCAAACTGCTTGAAAATATATTCCGCAGCGTAAATATAGCCTTGGTTAATGAGTTATTGCTGCTTTCAAATAGGATGGGAATTGATTTTTGGGAAGTGATTGAAGCTGCCGCGACCAAGCCTTTTGGTTTTATCCCTTTTTATCCCGGGCCTGGGGTGGGCGGGCATTGTATTCCCGTTGATCCTTATTATTTGTCCTGGAAAGCCAGAAAATATGATTTTTGTACTAACTTTATTGAATTAGCAGCTGAAGTGAATCGAAATATGCCGTATTATGCGGTTGCTAAAATTGGGAAAGCTTTGAATAAAGCAAGGAAATCAATCCGGAAGTCAAAAATATTTATTCTTGGTGTGACTTTCAAGAAAAATATCGATGATATTAGGAATTCTCCCGCGTTTGAAGTGATTAATTTGCTTTTGAAAAAAGGGGCGATTGTCCAGGCTTATGATCCTTATTTTTCAAACCGCCGTGAAGCAGTCAGGCAATATGGTTTGCAGGGGAAGTTTTATTTTGTTCCTTTAAATAGATTTAATTTAAGAAAAGCAGATGCGGTTGCGATTTTGGTTGATCATGATCAATTTAATGTAAAGCAGATTGCGGAAAATTCTAAAATGCTGATTGATATGGTAAATGCGACTAAAGGTTTGTCAGTCAGGGGGAATATAATAAAACTATAGAAAAAAGCTCCCCCTCTTGGATGAGTTTCCCACCAGAGGCGGGCAGGCGCAACTATCTTCCTGAATCCTTAGCTGCTTTTTGTCTGAAAATTAATAAGTGTTTACCGTATCTATAAACTCTTGTTGTTCCATCTTTCCCATACCGCTCCAGAAAACTGGCCAGTTCTTATTGGTAATCGGATTAAAAGTGGAGGTTGAGTAAGCATGACCGGAATAATAATGCGTTCTGTAAAGTACCTGTTTGGCCTCATCCGTGACAAGCTCTGGCCAAAGTTGAGCCAATGAATTGTCCAGAGGCCCCTGCATGGCGTACGATGTTGAAAAAGTATAATAATTGTTGAACTGCGCCGGGTTGGTAGCGAGGTCATAGTGCAGGGAAGTGTAATCGGTAGCTGCTAATGTCCTGCTATAAATTGTAAATATTTTGAAGGCAGGATTATTGTTCGAGTACGAAGTTATGCCGGGCGTCAGACTAAGCACATTATCAGGCGCCATAATGCGGTATTCGTCCATATGGGTATGCCCGGCAAGCTTCAGAGTTATAAGACCTGGATATTTCGAAAGTATTTGCAGGAAACTTGCCTGAATATTCGGGTTCCACATCATCTTGGTTGTGGCAGGTGTAATGTGGCCGTTGATATCAACATGTTGGGAAGTTGCAATTATTTTTGCGCCGGGAGGAATGTGTATCAAGAGCCACACTGTTTTGCCGCGGGCTTTAGCCGAAGCAAGCGTTGAATCAAGCCAGGCAAGCTCAACCTCACTGCTGGGAATATTACCGTCAGGAGGAGGGGCAAACATGACTGTATTAAGTGAGACCACCGTCAAATTTGTCCCGGGCAGCTCCGCAGAATAGTACCCTCCTTGCAAGAAGGTATCAAGAAAAGCCTGGTGATCTACTGTGTTCTTCACAAGGTTTGTGTAAAAAAGTTCCGCTGTATTGGCAAGAAAAATGCTGTCCGGTCCCTGGTCGTTGTATGATTCATTATTTCCTACCGCGAACAGGACGGGAATGTTTCCAACGGACGACCGCACCTGCTCCAGAAAAAAAGCCACTGTCTTGTTGGCAAATGATTCCATGGAGGCAATGTCTGCTGGACTCGGAGGAACAGAGATGCCAGAACGCGAATAAAACGTTTGCGCGAAATCATGGGAAAGAATGTCGCCGGTAAAAACAATGAACGGGCTTTTTCCTAGGTTCTGCCTTATGCTTGAAAGTGCAAGCGCAAACAAGGGGTAGTTGGCGTCATTCCCCCAAACCGCAGGAGTTTTTATGCTTGAGGTCTTAAAAATATTTGCCCACTCGGTAGCCTCCGCAGTTACTAGCGCCTGAAAAAGATAGGGAGAAGGGTCGTAAAAAGGATCAAAATGAACATCCGAGAAAACAACTACGGGAAAATCGTCATTGGTGGTGTTGCAGTGCCCGCATCCTATGGAAAGGCCAACCAATAGGAGCGCCATTAAGACTACGTGGAATTGTTTGAACTTTATAATATTTTTCAAGAAACTATCCCAAAAAACTATCCCAAAAAGATGGCTCCCCGACCTGGACTCGAACCAGGAACAGCCTGATTAACAGTCAGGTACTCTACCATTGAGCTATCGGGGAACATCTCGATTCATATGCCTGACTTAAATAACGAAGGCTATTTTATCAGGTTTAGTTTTTTTAGTCTAGATAACTAATGGAATCTTTAAGAGGAATGTTTGGCGTGCGTATCATACCAGCCAGGTATATATCTCTTTAAGACTATACATAAAAATATCCTAAGCTTTTTGCCTGTTTCAAACCTGGTTAGAATCCCCGAATCACCAAACAATTTATAAAACATAAAGATTTCCATATATTCCATGATTATTTGTATTCTATTTTTCCAGTTACCAGGAAGATCTTCCCCAAAAAGTCCCGAAGATCCTTTCTGAAAAGTGTAGTTTGCATATAGCCCTTCTTTGGCAGGCTTGGGTTCAGATTGCAAATGAACAGCTTGTTGTTGAATGGCCTTGAATTTAGCGTAACCCAGTTTTGCAAAGAGACGGAATTCTTCTAGTAGTTTGCCGAATTTTACTTTGTTGGATTCAATAGAAACATAGGTGGGTTTTAACTTAAAGTTAAGTAATGCTTTTAAACAGATCGTATCGCATCCCTCAATATCGATCTTCATGTAATAAGGGATTCCATGCTTTTTTAGGCACTCGGTGAAATCTACGGTTTTAACTTCAATAACTTTATGGCGGGTTCCCATCTTTTCGTTGCGAAGAGCCCAATCCGCATTAATACTTCCCCATATAGTGAGATTTAGGTTTTTGTAGAATTTGATTGTTTGACCCAATGCTTCTGCGGATTGTGGGTCTACTATGGCTCCTTCAACTATCGTTAATTGTCCATTCTCAATCTCTTTTGAGAATCTTTTCTTGCAGTCTACAATGAGATCGGGATCTGCTTCAAAACCGACAACCTTAAATCCCTTTTTTAGGTAGTAATCGGTATCTTCTCCTTTATGCATCCCTACATCGTATATTAAATCATGGTGTTTTTGCGTGGAGTCTATTTCGCTCATTTGCTATCCTTTTATGTGAGCCAATATACTCCGCGATACAATCCCTTGTCAATGATTCTGAAAACCGTATTATCTTGAGTAAAAAAGATTGCGGGGATATAATAATAACAATCTAAGCCAAGGGAGGTGAAAGCATGTTTAATTATTTGAATGAGAGGATAAAAAAACTTAGTGTTGTGGATATGGGGCTGATAAAGCTTGCTGCAATGACGTTTGGGATTTTACTCGTTAAGATCTTGCCCCAATTGATAAGTGTTCGTTACAGGTTTTTAATCCTACTTATGGTTTTGTTTGCATTAAAGCCCGTGTATGTGGTTTGGTTTAAGAAATAAATTTGCGTTTATTTTGCTAAAGATACGGGGCTTATCTAATTAAAACTCTTTTTAAGATGGAGATAAACCAATCTTCCGGCATGATCCTGCGCATAAACCACACTAATCTGGCATCGTTTCCTGCCATGTAACGCATCTTTTTATTTTTATCGGTGGCTGCCTTGTAAATCACATCTGCTACTTTTTCCGGCTTTGTCCCTTTGGTCATGGATTTTCCCATTCCTGCAGAGGCTTTCCTTACGAAATCATCATAATCCTTTAAGCTTGGATCGGAGCAGATATCTGCAGAACGCCCGGCAAAGTCTGTTTCTATTACTCCCGGTTCTACAATCTTGATCCGGATATTAAAAGCATCTAATTCAAAACTAAGTGCTTCGGAAAAACCTTCCAAAGCCCATTTAGTTGAATTATATAATGCATAGAGAGGGAAAGTGGCTCTGCCTGCCATAGATGTGATGTTGACGATAACCCCTTTCTTTTTAGCCCTAAAATGGGGAAGGATTGCTTTGATCACAGCCATAGGACCTAAAACATTGGTGTCAAACTGGCGCTCTATTTTTTCCATGGCAGCAGCTTCAAACGGTCCAACCATCCCATAGCCAGCGTTGTTGATGACTACATCAATCTCCCCAAACTTTGCTATTCCTTCTTGGATTGCTTGTGCAATTGTTTCTGATTTTGTGACATCTAAACGTAAGCAAATCAGGTTGGGGAGTTTGTTTAGTTCCTGCTCTTTTTCAGGTGTACGCATAGTAGCAATAACGTTCCAGCCTTTAGCTTGGAATAATTTTGCCGTAGCTTTGCCGATCCCGCTCGATGACCCGGTGATTAAAACTGTTTTTGACATTTTTTCCCTTACGTTGATTTTTTTGCCTGCTTTTTATACCAGTTGGTAAAAGTCATGGCTCCTGCAAAACAGCAGAGCGAAAAAACCCAGTTCATCCAGATCGAAACTTCGATGCCAATAAAAGTAGTCAGGGAAGGGATGGTCATGGCGATGAATGCAATAAACCAAGCCCAAGTGATTACCATGTTCCCATGCATAAATTCCGGAGTATTCCAGCGTTCTTTGGGTGTGGTTTCCATGGCATACTGCAGGGTAAAAGGTTTGCGGATCAATATCGATACTAGTGCGATTAGGGCTAATGCCAAATTCCCCATTAAATTTATTTCGTGCCAGAGCCAGGATGGTTGTGTAAAGGTGATTAAAAGGACCATCAAAAAGAAAAATACCAGGGTCCCTGTTTGCAGTATTTTTGATTTACCTTTGCGTAATTCGTTTAGGCTTAGAATAAGCGCTGCAATAAATGCCAGCCACATTCCCAGATAGATTTGGTTAAAAGATAAAAATACCCAATATAAAAACCAGGGAGCAAAAGAGATTAAGATGTCCATTTTTTCCTCCTTATTGTGAAAACGCTTTGCGGAACCTCCAGAGACCAATCGTAAAAGAAACCACGCCCAGTGTCAACAAGGAACAGAAATCTTTCCACATGAACAGGATGGAGTTTCCCTTTAAAAATACCCCATAAGCTAAATTCAGATAATATTTTAGCGGCGAAAACCCAATTAAGACCTGCATCCAGGGAGATAGGGACTCAATCGGCACATACATGCCGGACAAAAATAGTATAGGTAAAAGAATAAGAAAAGAGATCAAAATTGTTTCAGAGAGGTTTTTAGAGAGTGTTGCAATAAGGAGCCCGTAGCCGGTTAGGGTAAAAATATAAAGTAGCGTTACTATAAACAGCTCCCAAATACTTCCTACCAATGGGACGCCTAAAGGACGTAGTACTACAAATAAAGCAATAAAAACAACCGAAAAGATTACTCCCATCATGGTGATGACTTTGGGAAGTATGATCTCATAAGTCTTAAGAGGAGAAACCATAAGCTGTTCGATTGTGCCAAACTGCTTTTCGTTGACAATGGCAGTGGTAATAAGCACCAGCCCCAAAAGAGTAATAACTGTAAATAATTCTTGCAGAGCAAGTATCCACCCTTCGTTTAATGAACTGTTGCCCAAAAAGAAAGGCCGTACTTCTACTGCTGGAACTTCTTGTCCGATTCCGGATGCTTTTAGTCTGGCGGCCCACAATCCGACATTGTATTCCGAAATAATGTTATGAATGTATCCCAAGGCGATTTCAGAGGCATTGCTGTTTGTCCCGTCCAATATTACTTGTAAAGAAGTAGTCTTGTTTGAGTTTAAATTCTTTGCAAAATCTTTGGGAAAGGTTATTACCGCAGAAACAATCCCTTCATCAATGAGCGTTTTTATCTCTTTTTCTTCATTAATATAGGTTTTAACGTAAAAATAGGGCGGCCGGAACCTTTTGACAATTTCTTGGCTTTGTCGGCTTAGGTCTTGGTCATAAATAGCAAGCGGGAAAAAATTGGGATCCGTGGTATTGGTGCTTGCCACATAGATGTCAAAAGTAGAAAAATAAAGGACTACCAAGAGTAGAACCATGTTTCTTAAAAAAAGCAGGGATTCCTTTTTCATTAAGCGGGACCATTTGTAGAACATGCTTAACCCAGCCTTTTCTTGAAAAATAAAATGGCAGAGCCGTAAAACACAATGCAGGATACTGCTAATATCATTATACTGTTTTCTACCTGGCCAAAGCTTGCACCCCTAATCATTACTTTTCTGGTAACATCAATAAAATGGGTTATGGGCAAAAGGTTTGAAATAACCCGGTTTTCTTCACTTAAGCAGATGACCGGGGTAATGATCCCGCTGTAGGTAAACGTTAAGGTAAGCGTAATAATCGTGGTTATTAAGATGGCTGCGGCCTGGGTGTGTATAAATACAGCAATGAGCAGCCCAATCCCTACCGATACCGCAGAGAACAAGAAAGAGGCAATTATAAAAGCAAGGAGAGATCCGCGCATGGGAACATCCATTAAAAAAACCGCATGGCTAAAACAAATCAAGCACTGTATAAAAGTAATAATCACATAGGGAAGCATTTTTCCAATCAAGTATTCAGCCTTGGTTACATTTGAGCAGTAAAAGTTTAAAATTGAACGGGTCTCTTTTTCTTTTGTTAAAGAGAGCGCTGCCATTACAGCAGGGAAAAACACCAGGGTCAGCCCAAATAGTCCGGGAAGCATGAAATAATTGCTGTTAAAAGTCGGGTTGTACCAGACTGATGACTTTATATCTATAGGAATAGGAATATTGGCACTGGTTCCCCAAAACCTATGAAAATATCTATCCAAGAGGTCGAAGTTAAAAAATCCAACTGCTGCTTCAATGTATCCTGCGCTGATAAGAGCGTGGTTGGGATAAGAGCCGTCTACAAGTGCTTGAATGGTTACTGGAGAGTTTCTTGCAAGTTCTGCCCCGAAATTCGTAGGGATAATTATTCCTGCACGCAGTTCCGACAAACTCAGCTTTTTTTTGAGGGTATTTATGTCCCGGACATTTTGTTTAATAGTAAAGATTTTGCTGTTTTCAAAAGTGTCCTCTAGGCTTCTGCTTAAAGCTGATTTGTCCATGTCCAAGATTCCCAGAGGAATATTTTTTATGTCTATAGGCAGACCATAAGCATTGAGCAAATAAAGCATTACCGGCCCCAATGTAAGTACCAAAAAAAGGAGCAGATTCCTTTTGATCTCCAGAAACTCTTTTTTTGCCACAGCCAGCAGCCTTCTTAAAGAGAACATTAGGAGGTCTCCTTCATGGTTTCACAGAAATGGGTAAATACGTTTTCAAAGGGAATAACTTGTTCCCCAATATTTGTTAAAGCGATTCCTTTTTCCAGGAGAATGTTTTTTGCTTTTTGAATGTCCAGGTCTACGTCTTTTGTATAAATATGTACGTGAGCCCCATACTCAAAACATAGAGGAAAATGGTCTTTTAGCAGTTGAAAAGAGAAGGGTAGATTGTCGGTTGAGATTTCAATCAAAGTCCCCATTTCTTCCTGGGCTTTTTTTCTTAATTCCTCTGCTGAACCTGTGGCTGTGATGCTTCCTTGGTTGATCAGGATAATGCGGTCGCAATATTCTGCTTCGTCTAAGTGGTGGGTTGAAACCAGAATGGTTACTCCCATCTGCCTGGAAAGTAGTAGGATGGTATCCCAAAATTTTCTCCGAGCTATCGGATCTACTCCGGAAGTCGGTTCGTCCAAAAACAAGACTTTTGGCTTGTGAATAATAGCGCAGCCTAGAGCCAGCCGTTGTTTGATCCCCAAGGGAAGGTCAGCTGTTATGGCATCTTCTCTTCCTTCCAGGTCCGTAATCTGCAATAACAGTTTTCTGCGTTTTAAAACTTCTGTTCTGCTGACCTCATAAATGCTCCCATAGAGTTCAATGTTTTCCGATACGGTTAGGTTTCCATAGAGAGAGAATCTTTGGGACATATAGCCAATGCTTTTTTTGATTGCAGATACTTCACAGGACAGGTCAAATCCGGAGACTGTACCGCATCCTCCGGTAGGTTGTAGTAGTCCGCAAAGCATTTTAATGGTCGTGGTCTTTCCTGCTCCATTGGGGCCCAAAAACCCGAAGATTTCTCCTTGTTTTATCCCAAAACTGATTTTATTTACTGCGGTGAATTCTTGGAATTTTTTTTCCAGCATTTTTGCTTTGATTACTATTTGATCTTTATCCTGTGAAGATTTTTCTTCGTTCTGAAAAAATTCTGCCAAAGCCTTCTGGTTTATGGCATCCTTTTTGGGGTCAGAAAGATGAGTTAGGAAGAGCTCTTCAATTTTTGGATGGCTGGATGTGCTTGTTTTTAATTTGGAAAGCAGATCGTTTGGTTCTCCCAATTCCAAAATTGTTCCGTTATGCATTAGTGCAACACGATGGCAGCGTGCTGCTTCATCCATATAAGATGTGGTTAAGAGAACAGTCACTCCGCTTTCTTCAACCATGTCATTAATAATGAGCCAAAGGTCGCGCCTGGAAATTGGATCCACCCCGGTTGTAGGCTCATCCAGCAGCAACAGTTTTGGCTGGTGGATCAAGGTACAGCAGAGTGCCAGTTTTTGCTGCATCCCTCCGGAAAGGTTTTTGGCTGGCCGGTTGCGGAAAGCTCCCAGCTGAGTTTTGTTTAATAAAAGGGTTTTTCTTTCTTCCCGCTTTTTGGGGTCTACCTGGTTGATCTCGGCAAAATAGTTGATGTTTTCTTCTACGCTTAGTTCCTGTGCTAGTGCCAGTCCCAAGCCTTGGGGGAGAAACCCGATCTCGCTCTTTATGCTTTCAGGGGCCTTTAGCACATCTTTTCCGATTACTGTTACAATTCCTTTGTCCGGCCGGAGTATTCCAGCAATAATATGGGCAAGGGTGCTTTTTCCTGCGCCGTCCGGACCAATCAGTCCAAAAATTTCACCGCTTTTTATTTGAAGAAATAGGTTGGATAAGGCGGGAATCCTCTTGAAGTTTTTAGAAACTTGTTCAATTTCTATTATTAATTTTGGGTTTTCCAAGCAACACCTTTGTCAACCCTGATCATGGCTTCTGCAGGCATCCCGGGTTTTAGTCTGTAACCCCTGTTTTCTTTTACTTTTAATTTAATTTCAAAAACCAGGTTTGCGCGCTGGCTCTTGGTTTCCACGTTCTTGGGAGTAAATTCCGCTTTCTCCGATATTTTGTTTACAAATGCATCAAAAGATTCTTTTGAAAAGGCATCCGGAAAGATTTTCGCCTCGTCTCCCACGGAGATTTTTCCTATGTTTTCGGTAGGGAGAAAAGCTTTTAAGAAAAGGTTGTTCATGTCTATGATTGTAACCAGGGGGATTCCTACGCCGATTACTTCTCCAGATTGTACTATTTTGGTTACGATTTTCCCCGAGATAGGAGAGGTTATTTTTGCGTCTGCCAAGTCAGCGGTCAGTTTTTGCAGCTCTTTTTTTGCAGCCAAAGCATCTTCTTTTGCCGCCAGATACCTGCTTTCTACTTCATCGTAGAGTTGTTTTTGGATGGCGTTTTGTTTGAGCAGCTGGCTGTAGCGCGTAAATTCCATTTCCGCAAGATTTAAGTTTGATTCAGCTTTGCGCAGATATGCTTCTGCCTGGTCTACCATAGCGTTAAGCTGTGGCGAATCGATGGTGGCAATTTGTTCTCCTGCCTGTACTTCTTGTCCTTCTTCGATGCTAAAATCTTTGACCTTGCCGGCTATTTTTGCGGCATCATGATATTCAGTACCTTCGATCCTGCCGCTTACTTTTATGAAGGAATTGTCATTTCCGTTTATGCCAAGCAGATTTCCTGCAAAGGAAAAAAGACCGTATGCAATTACGCAAAAGAGGATAACGCTTAAAACTATTGATGGCTTAATTTTCATTCCTGAGCCCCCTTGTTAGATGGTGACATTGTAAAATACTCTGAAGCAAACATCAATCTAATATGTATGATATACTGCAACAAGATTTTGTGAGAAGGGAAGTAATGTGAAGAAGATAATTTCGATTTTGCTGGTAAGTTTCTTAGGAGTGAGCTTGTTGGGGACGTTTGCATTTGCGGACCTGGCTATAGGATATGAGACCTACACTGTTTTTCCCCATGCTTTTGTGCTCAGTTATAATGATCCGGGGAGCGGGTGGGGACTCAAAGCTTCTTCTGATTTTGGTACTTCTATGGTTTCTATGATGGGGAGCATAATTTCTATTGCTGCTACTGTTGGTTTTATCAATCCAAAGTTTTCTTTTACTACCTTGGCTTTGACTAAAGACATTGGCAAGGGTGAAAATACCAGGGATTATTTGAAATTGGGAGTTTTTAACCTTTCTGCTACTTCTGATAATGGATTTAAGAGCAACGGATCTATGATGTTGGCTGGAGTGGGTAGGGAATGGGAAAATTTTCTCATGAATAAACTTTCAGGCAATGTTGAGATCGGGTATCCGGAACTTCTCCTTCTAGGATTGCGCTATCATTTTTAGCTGATTTAAGAAATTTCTCTGGCCATTACCGTATCTGAAATCCAGACAAAACCGTGGTGCAAATAAAAACTAGTCAAATGTGCTTCATCTTCAGTCTCTAAAGTTGTAGATCGTTTTCTGTCAATTAAAAAACATCTCGTTCCCATCTTTTGCGACAGGCTTGTCAAAAATAGCCGGAAAAAGTTTGAAGAACTGCTTGTTCCCCGGAATTCTTTGAATATATGGATATTTCCCAGCATCATATCTGGCCGGTCTTCAAAAGGTTGCGAGGCGCTGGCATATCCTATTGCCCATTGGTTTTTTACTAAAATAGCACGCATCTGTTTAAGGGGCGACCAGCTGTCAGGAAATGTAATCACTTGTTCGTTTTTATCCGGGGAAAGGGCATATAAATAGCTGTCCCCTTTTGGAACATGGTCTAATACATTTCTTTTCTCTCCCAGAAAGTTTTCGGTAAGAGAGCGGCCTCTGGCTGCCATTGCCAGCCGCAAGTGGTCCCACAGCAGAAGGGACTCATCATACGCTTCTGAACCGATTCTAAAGCATGGATATGATGGGGTTTCTCCTTCTAATAACAGATGGAGGCCCTCGGTGCTGTGTCCCTGTTCACTACATTGACGCACAAGAAAATCAAAATCTGTTTCTTCCGGTCTTTTTTGACTGCCGATTAATCTGCCAAATTTTATAAACGAAGCAAGATCTGTTACCCTGGCAGCCTCTGTAAACCCCAGCAGAGTAAAGTACAATAATGTGGTTTCTAAGCCTTGCGGTCCAAGATGACACCAGGTTTCTTCCCAATTTACGGCAGTATGTGGGAAGAGCCTCGGAAACCAGCGATCAGGAGTTCCGAAAAATTTAAATAAATTTTTACTTCTTGGGATTGCTTCTGAAGCGAAAGCGGCAAGGTTGGATGTTAAGAGGGAATGGTTTGCTCCTATTGTTTCTTCAAATGCACTAGTTAGTCCTTCTGTTTCCAATGCTTGCCTTTCATCTTTCTCTGGCGAAAAAACTAGGTGCCATAAAAGAAAGCGATGAACAAAAATCAAATTATCGGGGGTGGTGGTTGCATCCGGGTGAGCCACGGTTGTACGGATTATGTCGCGCAAAGCGCTTCCTTTTAGCCGGCCCTCCAGGACTGCTCTTTTATGCTGTGGTAAATCGATTCCTAATAAGCTGTTCATATCATATGTTTTTCGGTATTTTTAAGCTTAAATTTCATTATTTGAAAATATCTTTGGTTCAGACTATAATTAATTTTCTTATGCCAGCAATCCAAGTCAAAAATCTGGTAAAAAAGTTCAAAGAGACTACTGCTGTAGATGACATCTCTTTTTCCGTAGAGGAGGGGGAATGTTTTGGTCTTTTGGGTCCCAACGGCGCAGGTAAAACTACCACCATCAATATCCTCTCCACTCTTTTGAAGTTAACCTCTGGTTTTGCTTCTGTAGCAGGGTTTGATGTCAGTAAATATAAAAACGAAGTCAGGCGCAGTATCGGAATTGTTTTCCAGGAACCAGCCCTTGATTCCAAACTTACAGGAAAAGAAAACCTTGAATTTCATGCCATGATGTATGGGATCATCCCTCAAGTGCGGGATAAGCGCATTAAAGAGCTTTTAGAACTGGTGGAGCTTTCAGAAAAAGCGAATACTTTGGTGCGGAATTATTCCGGGGGAATGAAGCGCAGACTTGAGATTGCACGCGGCTTAATCCAAAAACCCAAAGTCTTGTTTCTTGATGAGCCTACTTTGGGGCTAGACTCCCAAACCAGGCGCTTGATTTGGGATTATATTAAAAGGCTCAACAAAGAACATAATGTGACGATTATTTTGACTACGCATTATATGGAAGAAGCAGATTATCTTTGCGACCGCATAGGTATCATTGACCATGGAAAACTCTTGGTTTTGGATACTCCGGAAAACTTAAAAAAGACTGCTCAGGTTTCGACCTTGGATGAAGTGTTTATTCATTTTATCGGTGCAACGATCAGAAACATTGAGGAGCGGGAAAAGATATGGTAGAGCTTAGAGCTATTTATATATTGTGGTTGCGCGAAATGAAAAAGCTAAGCCGTGCCAAAGAGCGGATCATAGGTTCTATTGCCATGCCGATTATGTTTTTGATCTTTTTGGGCTTTGGGTTTAGCAAGGCTTCTATTCCAGGACTGAGCCACAATATTACATATATCCAATTTTTGGTCCCTGGAATGATTGGGATGAATATGCTTTTTGGTTCCATGTTTTCCGGCATTTCTGTTTTGTGGGACAAGGAGTTTGGTTTCTTAAAAGAGATTATGGTGGCACCTGTAAGCAGGGTTTCGATTGCCCTGGGCCGCATTGCAGGAGGAGCAACTACTGGAATTGTGCAAGGTACGCTTCTTTTTGCAGTATCTTTCTTTTTTGGATTTTCTATGGCTCCAGGCTTTTCATTCTTCCGCATAATATTGGGTTTTCTGTTAATGCTTATATTTATGGTGATGATTTCCCTTACTTTTATCTCTTTGGGGCTTTCTTTTGCTTCTAATATGAGGGATGCGCAGGGGTTTGAGCTGATTATTAACTTTGTAATGTTTCCTCTCTTTTTCCTATCCGGGGCAGTTGCTCCGATCAGTAATTTGCCTGGATGGGTGAGGGTATTGGCGTATGCAAATCCTCTTACTTATGCAGTGGATGGGATTAGAGGAGCTTTGGTTAGAGCTTCCATGTTTCCGATTTGGTTTGACCTCGGGATCTGCCTCATTTTTGCCTTGTTAATGGTTGCGATTGCCTCTTTTTTCTTTGATAGAAGCGAGAGTCTCTAAGTTTAAAAGCCCCTTTACAAGCTATGACATATGTCCTATAATTTACATATGATTAATGGCTAAAATGTCATATGGGGGTATAGGCGGAAATGGCCCAAATAGTAATTTCTGACAAGCAAAAACTAGGACAATTAATCCGCGAAGCAGGTTTTTCCCGTTCGGAACTGGCACGTGCGGTTGAGGTGAGCTATCGCACTGTGTACCGTTGGCTGGATCAAGGTGTTATGCCGCATCCAAGGCAGAGCAGGAGAATAGACGAGCTATTTAAAGAATACGTTGATTTGTCTGGTGTGGTTGAAGGAATCATTGGGAAAATAGGGAACCCGATTAAGCTGCTTAGAAAGGAGATTGGAATCCGCGCAAAGTTTTTTTTGCTTATGACTTATAATTCCAATGCGATTGAGGGAAGCCGCATGACGATTAAAGAGACGGAAAAAGCGATCAAGGGTGAGAAAGTGCGGGGCAGAGAGTTTTTTGAGGTTTTGGAAGCAGTTAATCATAATAATGCTCTTTTGTATATGATGGAGGTTATCTGCCCCGGATTTAAAATTACAGAAGAATACATTCTTAAGGTCCATTCGATTGTTATGTATGGCTTTCTAGATAAACTTCCTGGCAAATACCGTACTGGTTATGTAAATTTGACCAATACGGAAAAAAAACTTCCTTCTGCGCAAATGGTCCCTGCAGAAATGAGAAGGTTTGTTAAAAATATTAATCAATATGGGAAAGAGCCGGTTAAAAAGATTGCCCGGGACCATTATGAGTTTGAAGCGATCCATCCTTTTTTTGATGGGAACGGCAGGGTTGGCCGTATCCTTTTGTTAACCCAGCTTCTTGCAAAAGGTTATCCACCGGCAATTATAGAAGTTTCCGATCGTTATAAATACTATTTCGGATTGGAAAAAGGAGACTTGGGGGACTTTAAAAATCTGATCCAGATGCTTTGTGACAGTATTATCAAAGGATACAATTTATTGTTTGCTTAAGCTGGTGCCGTCTTTATTTGTTCGATGCGCAATCTTTCTTGACAAGCAAAAACAATCCTCGCATACTCACACCTATATTATTAACGAAAGAGGTGTTTTGTGAAATTATCTTATGAATTTAAAAGGTTTTGTTTTGTTTTTTTAATGGGTATGCTGATTTTTTCTCCAGCTGGATATGCGGAACCCGCAGGGTATCCGATTGATACAGATGTTTCTACAACCCTCCAGAGGACGATTGTGCCCGGTCCAAAACCTTCTGTTGCTCTTAATCTTTATGATATTCCATCATACGAGGCATATGGCTACGGCAACTGGACATTTGGCGATCCTCTCCCTGCCGAAAAGCGGACAGACATTATGGAAGGGGATTATGACAGGACAGACGTAACTAAAAAAGCAAAACTATTAAGTTTCTTTACCATTTCAGATATTCATATCACAGACAAAGAAGCTCCTAATCAGGCAATTTATCTTTCACGCGTGTACAAAGCAAAGGGAATCAGTGCTTCTCTAGGTTCAGGGGTTATGCTAAGTACAACGCATGTTCTAGATGCTGCTGTCCAAACAGTGAATGCTTTGCACAAAAAAGATCCAATTGATTTTGGTCTTTCTTTGGGGGATGCCGCCAATAGTACGCAATACAATGAACTAAGATGGTATATAGATGTACTTGACGGCAAGGTTATTACGCCAAGTTCAGGTGCCAATCTCGGAGCTGATACCATTGATTATCAAAAACCCTACAAGGCTGCGGGCTTGGATAAAGAGATACCTTGGTATCAAACTATTGGGAACCACGATCATTTTTGGATCGGATCAATCCCTGTGGACTATAGTCCAAGACCGGACCTTCGTCAGTCCTATGTAACCAGCGAAATCATAGCAATGGGAGATATTCTAAGAAACCCTGCAAACATTAACAAGCCTGATTACTATATGGGAGTATTCGATGGCACAACTCCTTACGGTAACATTATAAAAGCAGGGCCTACTTCGGAATTTACAACTCCTCCAACTGTTGCGGCAGATCCAAACCGCCGTTCACTTGTAAGAGCAGAGTGGATGAAAGAATTTTTTAATACATCTTCAAATCCGGTTGGCCACGGTTTTAATTTAGCTGATGCCAACAATGGCTTTGCTTGTTATAGCTTTGTGCCGAAATCGACTTTACCTCTAAAGGTAATAGTGCTCGATGATACCCAAAATGAAAATGATGGGTCTTTGGACATTCATGGCCATGGTTTTCTTGACCAGGCACGCTGGGAGTGGCTTAAAAAAGAACTTGCAGATGGGGATGCTGCGGGCCAGCTCATGATCATTGCTGCGCATGTGCCTATAAGCGTTGAAGTTACTGCACCTAGGTCGGAAATGGGGTGGTGGACAGATCCTCAAAATGCTGTAAGTCTGCCTGATTTGATTGCTGAACTTCAAAGCCATCCGAATTTGCTCATGTGGGTTTCCGGACATCGTCATTTAAATGTAGTTAAAGCATTTACGTCCCCTGATCCGGTCAATGCACCTGAAAAGGGTTTCTGGGAAGTTGAAACTTCTTCTCTTAGGGATTTTCCTCAAGGGTTCCGTACTTTTGAACTATATTTAAACAGCGACAATACTGTTTCAATTGTTACTACAGATGTTGATCCTGCAGTCAAAGAGGGAACGCCTGCCGCAAAATCACGTAAATATGCAATTGCTGCACAGCAGATTATCAATGCTGATATATATAGTCCTAATCCAACCAATGATCCCAGCATAAGGCCAATGCCTACTGGTTATTACAACGCGGAGCTTGTGAAACAATTGAGTCCTGCGATGATAGAGAAACTACAGTCAACCTTAAAGTAAGTAGAGGATAAGTAGTATGAAAAAGTTTTTTGTGAAAAGCATGCTAGTAAAGAGTCTTCTTGCTTTATTGTTGCTTGCAAATACAGCCTTTGCCATAGTAGATCCTTTGCCGTCATGGAATGATACTGCGCCTAAAAACGCCATCATCTCCTTTGTCCAGAAAGTTGCGCAACCGGATTCCCAGGGTTTTGTGCCGGTTGAAAAACGTGTTGCCACTTTTGATAACGATGGCACGCTCTGGTCAGAGCAGCCCGTATATTTTCAGTACTATTTTGCAGTTGACCGCATTAAAGCCCTGGCGCCGCAGCATCCGGAGTGGAGGAGCAAAGAGCCTTTTGCTTCTGTTCTCAAAGGAGACCTAAATGCTGCTTTTTCTGGCGGCGATAGTGCTCTTATAGAAATGTTTACGGTAGCACAGGCTGGAATGACAACTGATGAGTTTGAAAAAGTCGTGACCGAGTGGCTTGCTACTGCAAGGCATCCTACGACCAATAAACCATATACAGATATGGTATACCAGCCAATGCTTGAACTGCTTGCATATTTGCGCGCTAACGGGTTTAAGACTTATATTGTTTCTGGCGGAGACATTGAGTTTATGCGGCCATGGACTGAAGGGGCATATGGAATTCCGCCTGAACAAGTTATTGGGAGCAGTCTAAATAAGAAGTTTGAAATTATTAATGATAGGCCTGTAATAGTAAGTCAACCAGAGTGGGATTTCATCAACGATAACGTTGGCAAGCCAGTTGGCATCCAGTCTCACATTGGCCGCCGTCCAATTTTTTCGTGCGGCAATTCCGATGGCGACCTGCAAATGATGCAATGGACTGCAGCTGGCAGCGATCCTAGTTTGTGTCTATATATACATCATACAGATGCAGCGCGTGAGTGGGCTTATGACCGCAAGTCGGCAGTTGGCCGCTTAGACAAAGGGCTTGACCAGGCCTTGGCCAAAGGCTGGACGGTTGCAGATATGAAGAACGACTGGAAAATCATTTACCCGACCAAATAATTCACTTCGCTAGCGCTTGTGATTAAGAAAAAATTTTACCTCGGATGAAATCCCTTCTTTAGACTTACGATAATTCATTTGAAATGGATAGTAAAACTTTACCTGAAATAGGCGGTGCCGATCATGCTTTGGCCCAGCAGCTCGTACGCAAAATGCGAGACCTTAAAGCTTGGCGTAAAGAAGTGAGGAGTGATTATAGGGAAAAGGGTGGGCCAGCAGAGCAGTCTTTTGACAATTTCAGTGATACTAATTTGGGCCGCAATAGAGGACTTCTTAGGGCGTATTTATCGCAATATGTTTTTCCTGCTTTGAAAAGTCACTCCGAAAGTGCCAAAGCAGCTCCTGTAGATATACTTGAAGTGGGAACAGGGGGAGGGGATGAATCTGTTTCAGAACCATGGGAATTATTAGCCTTGTTTATGCAAGCTGGGTTTAGTCCCTCTGTGCATGTTGTTGAATACAAAAGAGAGAATATCCGATCATTTAATAGGGCAAACGCTTTACACTCTTCCAGGAAATGGGCAACGAACTCTCCGGAAGCAGACTATGCTTATGCAGTCCAGATTGCTCAGATTCTTGGTGGAGATGTAACCGGAACTGCTTCTAGATTTTCAGTTGCTTTGCCCCAGGGTTTAAAAAGTAGTTTTCATTTAACACAAGGAGATGTTGTATTGTGGGATCCTAGGCAACGCGATTTGGGCAGATTTTCACTTGCTGTTATGTTGAATGTGGCAAAATATATTAAAAACCCTGCAGCAATAGCAGTAGCTTTTTTAAGTATCCTAAGTGCGATAAAAGAAGGGGGATTTGTCTTGATTTCATCCAATGATAGAAAGGCTTTGTTTCTAGAATCACCGATTATGCAGGAAGCATTAGGCTATAGTGTGGTAACTGCTTATACTCATCTATTTGATGTTGCAAATGCTGCTCTTATGCAGAAAGCAGTAAGGGCTTAGAGATTTTTTCTCCAATAAAAAACCCTGGTAAGAAAATATCTCACCAGGGTTTTTGTGTGTAATCGTTACCAGCTTTCTTCGTTTTTTATTAGCCATTCCTGCGCATCCCTGTTTTTTAACGTTGCCGCTGTTTTCATGTCAAACAAATACTTGTTTTTGTTGCCAAGTTTTTTATGTATAATCGCCCTCTTGTAATAACAAACCGATTGATTGGTATCCGTATATTTTTCAATTGCTTTGGAATAATCGTCTATGGCTTGATCATACTTGCCATGTTTTACATAAAGATCTGCTCTCCCTTCATAGGCAAATGCATTTGGCCGGGTTTTAATGCTATCGTTAAAATCTTGCATGGCTTTATCGTCGTTGTTGAGGGATAAATACGAATGTCCTCTTTCCTGTAAAACCAGGCTCAAAACCCTTTTTTCGGGAGCGATCTTTAAGGCTTCGCTATATTCATTTATTGCCTGTTGATAATTCCCTGTTTTTTGGTATACATTTCCTATTTGTTTGTATAATAGGGCAATAGCAGCATCATGTTCCTGGGGATCTTGATAGTCGGTTTCCAATTTAACTTGGGTCAGGGCAAAATTGTAATAATGTATAGCATTCTCATATTCTTCCGCGCTCCTGTAAACATCACCTAAATCATTATAATAAGCATAAGAATTTGTAAGCTTGGGGTTTATTTCAAGTGAGGTTTTATAATCGTCCATAGCATTGTCATAATGCCCTAACAGAGTATTGATTTTCCCTCTTTCCATGTAAGCATCCGCATCTTTAAGACCGTATTGAATTGCCAGGCTCATATCCTGCCTTGCTCTATCCAAATCATATTTGTTGGAAGAATGGATTTTTCCTCTTTCCTTGTAAGCGCGTACATTGTAAGGGTCAAGGGCAATCGCCCGGGAGAAGTCTTCTTCTGCCTGCTCATCATCGCCGGCCAGCTTACAAAAGATACCGCGTCCCACATAAATATTTGCATTGTTTGGATGGTCTTCAATTGCCTTATTGATTGTATCAATACCCAGCTTTAGGTCGGCAATTTCTTTAGCCGCAGAATATATGCCGATATAAGCCCCCATATACTTAGTATCCGTTTGGATAGACTTGTTAAACGATTCAATGGATTTTTTATATTCTTTTAACCCGTAATATCTCCATCCATCTGCAGTCCAATCATTGGCGGTTAAAATGTTTGCTTTATTTTCATAGTCACTCTTTATCTTTTTTCTTCCCTTTTCCTCACTTGTTTGTGCTAATTCTTTTTTTAGCTCTTCTATCTGCAATAGTGCTTCATCCGCCTGCTTTTTTAAGGATTCATATTCTTGTGCCTTTTGCCGGTCTTTGCGGAGATTATCGAGGTCGGAAATAACCTTATCCGGGTCTACGTCAATCTTTGCTTTCATCCAATAGACTTTACCGTCCCAAGTTTCATCAAGAATAATGGTTTGGACCACCCCGGCGGAGAGATTTAAGATTTGGTCTTTTGTTATTTGAAGGCTTTCAACTTCGGTCTGGCTTTCAAGATAGGTCCCCAGTTCCTCCAACAAGAGTCGCTTTACCTGTTCCAATGCGATGGCCCGGCTGGTTAGCTTACTGTCGGCCTCGCTTGCCTGATAAGTGTATTCCCGCTCAAAAGTCTTTGTTTCAGCGAAAGCCTTTGGGCAGTTAAATGCGATTATTAAAAAAAGAAAGACAGATAAAAATAAAGCTATTCGTTTCATGGTGATGTTTGTCTCAGATATTATCGTAAATTAAGGAATTTGGCAAGCAAGGGGAGTATAATTAAAAGGGGTGGAAAATATGAATAAAATAATGATTGGTTTTTTATCTGCCGCGCTTTTTTTCTTTGTTGTCTTGTTTTCTAATCCTGTTATTGCTGCTACAAAGGAAGCATCAAGCCCGTTAATCGAACACGTTGGGAGTGGTGCGATTGATTGGGGCCAGGCTACGGCAACGGTAAAGGGGATTGGCAGGTATGCGGATGAAGGGACAATTTATTATAAGAAACAAATGGCCAAAAGGGCCGCCATGTTAGATGCATATAGGAATCTGGCGGAGATCATAAAAAGCATTAGGGTTGATTCCGGAACAGTTGTAGAAAACTATATAATCAAAAGCGATCAGGTCCAGACGCAAGTGACTGCTTATATTCAAAATGCCAGAGTAACAGATGTTCAATATAATGATGTTCAGAAAATGGCTGAACTCACAATGGTTATGCCGTTATTAGGCAAAGACAAGCTGTCCAATATTATCTATCCCGAAATTCTGCCTAAAATTGAGAGCAAACAAGAGGCAGCGGAGCATCCCAATTTCACGGGCTTAATTGTTGATGCTTCTGGTCTTGGAATTGTTCCGGCAATGAATCCTAAAATAATTGACAGCAATGGTAAAGAGCTTTACGGAACGTTCGAAATAATTGATCCTGATTATGTTATAGAGTATGGCATTATTGGCTATGCCAAAACATTGGAGGAAGCAAAACAGATCCCCAGGATAGGGGATAAACCCATGATCATTCAAGGAATAGAGGCTGCAAGCGATAAAATAAATGAATGCGATATTGTTGTTTATGCGGCGGACGCTGATAATGTCAGGAATGCAAATAAAGAAGATAAATTCCTGGAAAATTGCCAGGTTGTTATAATTATTTGATCTCTGTTGGCTAAGCTAACCATAAAATAGGGGGGAATTATGAAAAAAGCGACTTGGTTATTGTTTTTTGGTTTGTTGGTCATGGCAGTCATGGCAATGGTTGGTGGTTGCGGGAGTTCTTCTCCGTCTAATACCATTACTACGGGAACAACAACTTTAACCTATATTGGTGGGGCAACAGAAGAAGGACAAAGTCTTAAATTTGCTACCCAAGCTGTAACCCTTGAATCCATCTTTGCTTTTAGCGGGGACATTGTCAATGCCGGGAGCATTTTCAAAGCGTTGACCAATGAAGCTGGAGCTGGAATTCAATATGTGGGGACAGGAGAATTATCTTCTGTTACTGCCGCACCTGCAAGCGGTTATGATTGGCATTCTCCTTATGGTGATCCTTATTGGTCAATTGCTGCCGGCCAGCTGTTCTGTGTAAAAACCAGAGAAGATAAGTATGTGAAGATAGAAGTAACTTCCTTTGAAAACACGGCGAGTGTTACCTTCAACTGGGCTTACCAGAGCAGTGGAAGCAGGGATTTTTAGCCGCTAAAAAAAACGGGCCCGAAGGGCTTTGAA
>JAPLLA010000022.1 GCA_026387795.1 Candidatus Saganbacteria bacterium
CTCTCCCGATCTCTAGCAATACAGTATCAGTTGCCAAATATGGGTTGAGCCCATACCTTTTACAACTGACTTATATCACCGCCTACGCGCGCTTTACGCCCAATAATTCCGGACAACGCTTGGCCCCTACGTATTACCGCGGCTGCTGGCACGTAGTTAGCCGGGCCTTCCTCTGAGGGTACCGTCTTGTATCGTTCCCTCTGACAGGAGTTTACATCCCGAAGGACTTCATCCTCCACACGGCGTCGCTGCGTCAGGGTTTCCCCCATTGCGCAATATTCCTCACTGCTGCCTCCCGTAGGAGTTTGGCCCGTATCTCAGTGCCAATGTGGCTGATCGTCCTCTCAGACCAGCTACCCGTCGTTGCCTTGGTGAGCCGTTACCTCACCAACTAGCTGATAGGCCGCAAGCCCATCCTTCAGCGGTTTGCACCGTTTCCTTAAAGTCTCATGCGAAACTTTAAGGGTATCGGGAATTAGCCCGTCTTTCGACAGGTTATGCCCGTCTGTAGGGTAGGTTACTTACGCGTTACTCACCCGTTCGCCACTATTGTATTGCTACAACCGTTCGACTTGCATGTGTTAAGCACGCCGCCAGCGTTCGTCCTGAGCCAAGATCAAACTCTCAAAAAATATAAAATATTCTTAAGAGCCGAAATGGCTCGAATAATTAAAAAATGATCTAAAATGATCTACAAAAAAATTTAGAGTCCCACACCAATCATTTTACTGTCTAGTTTTCAAAGATCTGTCTCTATTGCAGAGAAAAACAAAAACCCCTTTTTTGAGCCACAGGGGTTTGAGGATGGTCACAAAAGTGTTATTAAAACTACTCTACTAAACCTATCCCCCCTCTCCTTTGAGGCAAAAGTGAGTATATCAAAAACAGATAATTTGTCAACTGGTTTTATATGATTTATAATAACATTCTATGCGCAGCCCAAAATGGATCCTTATCAACATTATAATATGTATAGTAACTACATATTTTGCATCTTCTTCTTATGCAAACATCTGGTTAAGCAATAAGCAAGTTGGGCAAGGAGAAACATTTGCGGTTTACTGCGACGACCTGGATAGCGTCTCTCTAGAAGCCTCCTGTTTAAATCAACGAGTTACTTTTTTCCCTACTTCTCCGGATGCTTTTACTCAGAGGGCACTTTTTGCTATTCCGTTAGAAGCGGACATGGGTGCCTACCCGGTTTTGGTATCATGGGAAGCAAATAATAAAAGGCATTCTTTAACCATGAAAATTAACATTGTAAAAGGCAAGTTCCAGCACGTGAATTTCAACTTACCGAAAAGCAAAAAGCCTCTCCTCAATCAAAACCTGATTGTAGACGAATGGGGAGAGATTGAAGAAGCGATTTTAAACACTTTACCTGAACAAAAATGGGAAGGCTCTTTTACCAAACCTTGTCCTGGAGTTACCTCCCTACCCTTTGGAACTTTTGAGCTAATTAATGGAAAAACCAATAGCAGGCACAAAGGGTCAGACATTTACAATGAAAAAGAAGAAAAAACCGATATTTTAGCTAGCAATAACGGAGTAGTAGTAATTGCAAAAACATTCAAGTCTTTTGGAAATACCGTTGTCATTAACCATGGCCAAAACGTATTTAGCATTTACTTTCATTTATCAAAAATACTGGTGCAAAAAGAAGACACTGTAAAAAAGGGGGACCTAGTTGGCAAAATGGGAACAACCGGCATGTCCACTGCTCCGCACCTGCATTTTGCCTTGAGTGTCAACAACCACAGGGTTAATCCTAACCAATGGTTAAGCGAGGAGTTTTAAGGTGGAAAAAGTATATCGTATTCTGGATGCAAACCTGAACCGAGCCAAAGAAGGGATTCGGGTCATTGAAGACTTTACCCGGTTTATTCTGGAAGATCCCGACCTGTCCCGCTTGCTTAAAGAAACTAGGGCGAACCTTTCTTCTGCCGCGAAAAATCTCCCTCATCCGGAAAAGCTGATCACTTACCGCGACATACAAAAAGATACTGCAAAATTTCTAAATACAGTAGCAGAAATGAGACGCGTTGACTGGAACGATCTCCTGCTGGCAAACATTAAAAGGGTCCAGGAATCGATGCGTTCTTTGGAGGAGTTCTCAAAACTCCTAAGCACAAACGCTGCCAAAGGTTTTAAACAGGTCCGTTTTTCTTTTTACAATATTGAAAAGGATTTTCTGCAAAACCTGAACAATTTCGAGAAAAAAAAGAAATTGGACTTTACTCTTTATGTGGTTACGGGCGGGAGCAAAAAGAGCCCGCTTGTCCAAATAAACAATGCTATCAAAGGCGGGGCAAAGATCGTCCAATACCGCGATAAGCATGCTTCAAAAAAAGAGTATTTTGCAATCGCAAAAAAGATTGCACAGCTCTGTAAAAATAAGAAAGTGGTTTTTATTGTTAATGATTATCCGGATATTTGTAAAAGCATAGATGCGGACGGAGTGCATTTGGGGCAAGATGACATGCCTGTTTCCAAAGCGCGGAAGATTGTGGGCGTTGACAAACTAATTGGACTCTCAACCCACTCTATTGCCGAAGCTGTAAAAGGGGCAAAATCAGGGGCAGACTACATTAGTTTTGGCCCAGTTTTTGAAACCCCAAGTAAGCCGGGATGGCAGCCGCTGGGGATTGTCAATTTACGCCAAGTCTTAAGCAAGGTAAAAATACCGATAGTAGCAATCGGCGGCATTGATAAAACTAATATTAAGACAGTAGCAGAAACATTCACCCGAGCAAAACAACAACCAAGAATTGCCGTCATTCGAGCGGTAACGGATGCCTCAAATATTCCTCAAGCATTCAAAGAGTTGGAAAATCTGGCTGGATAATGGGTTTTTTGCTTGCGCCAGACTCTTTTATTAGGTAAAATAAGCGAGTTTTTGCGGGCCAATAGCTCAGCTGGCTAGAGCGCACCCCTGATAAGGGTGAGGTCGGAGGTTCGACTCCTCCTTGGCCCATTGAATAACTAACAACAAACAACTTACAACTAACAACCGAAGGAAAAATTATATGATAATTAGTTGTTGGTTGTAGCGAACCCGAGCAAAGCGAGGGTGAGCGTGTTGTTAGTTGTCAGTTAATTGTGGGGCCGTAGTTCAACTGGGAGAACGCCTGCTTTGCAAGCAGGAGGTCAGCGGTTCGATCCCGCTCGGCTCCATTTTTAAAGCATGGGTGCTATGTCCCCGCATGAGCAGGTTGTTGGACATGTTCTTTTAATGCCCGATTTGTTTCTTTTACAATATCTCTGGTTTCTTCAATCTTTCCATCCAATTCCCTAATCGATTCCTTGACTCCTTCAATTGCATTAAGTAACACTCCATGCCCTTCTGCAACTGCTTTTACATCTGATGCGACCTGTTCAAGCTTGATGCCCTGTTTTTGGATTAAATCATAGTGCTTCTGCTGGCCTTCTTCTAATGAAGTAATTTTTTCAAGTATTTGATCTATTTTTTCCTTCGCCATTTTTGCCGTTCACCTTCCTTAAATATTCGCAAGCGAATTATACAACTCTGATATATATATAAGCAAGCACAGTTTTATGGCTTCAAGCCCGTCTGCCAGAACCTCCGAGCAGCAATCTTATTTCAAAACCTGCTGCGTCACAATCTTCTTTACTTCAAAGAGGCATTTGGGGAAGGTTTCGCGCCATGCGGCAAAAAGCTGGGTAATAGGAATTTGCTTCCCTTTCTTTTTAGGAAGCTTTTCCCCGTCTAAAGCCATCAACACTTCTTCCATCATCAAGTGGTACTGCGGATCTGAAAGATAATCTTCACGGTCAATAAAAATGTTCCAAGCAGAAAGACATTCTCTTTTTTCCGGCAGGATCATGAGGCTGGGGTTTTTCTTGTAATAAAGCCGCCCTTCCGGACAGCAATCGATCACGCTATATACCGGGACCTTTTTCCTGGGCAATGCAATTTGGTCAATGGTGTAATTTTTGAGGCGCGGGTTTATGTCCACAATTTTAGAAAGAAATGTATTTAACAAAGAAGAGACGCGCGGATCTTTTTCCCAAAAGCTCCAAAGCCAAAAAAGCGGGATGTATGACTTAATCTCTTTATTTATAAATTTATTGTCTAGGATTTGTAAAATGGTTTTGGTAAGAGCGGAAAAACTGACTGAACGCTCCAGGTTTAACCGATCCTCTACCCTAAAAATAATACGTGCGCGGTTAAGATAGGTGCTTACTTCTACCCAGGTAATCTTATCCAGCGACTTCTTCAGGAGTATCTGTTGTCCGCCCTCCAAGTGGTCAATGATTTTTTCTTTTGTTTTGGCTACTCTGTTTTTATTCTTTTTACTTACTGTTGCTTTTGGCATAACATTTTCTCCTTTTGAAATCAATTATAATATAGAAAGGAAGGAAATGAAACCAGAACTTGCCCAAATCGGAACTCAAAAAACTTTGGCACAAATGAGAATATTCTTTTTTCCCATCGATATAAATACAGGATATGCCTATGCTAGTAACAAACAACGTATCAGCAGTAACTTTTCAGGCTAAACGATTAGCTGACAACAAAATTGTGGAAGTTCATGTTGTGCCAGTACCATATCATCCAGTATTAGGAAATATGGTCTGGTGGCAAAAACCCGAAAGGAACCTCTCCCACCCAATACCTCAAGAAGATGCCTTTCCTCTGTCCTTTGCAGCTATTGATAACCAGCAAAACGTCCACGGATACATGGTTGTACAAGTTACAAGAGAACCTACCCTATCACTTTATATTGAACATTTTATGAGTGCTAGATGGGTTGCTTCCGGAGAAGGAGTTGACTTGCCACAAGAAACATCTCTAAACTCCTTAAAAAGAGTTGGGTGGACGCTTTTTGCTCGAGCATGTAAGTTGCATTCTGAACTGGGAGGAAAAGCAGACCAAACAAGTGCACTCTGGTTTTTTGCTATATCCCAAGCCAGAGAAGTTATGGGAAAAATGATGTTAACCACAGTATTGCCAGAGCTATCACTTGACACCTCAAAGCTGATTCAATCCTTTTCAGGAGAACTGGCTTATAAAATTGCGGAAGCAGTAAGCAGTGGCAGGCATTTACTCGTTTAAGTTACGCCTGAAATCCCCTGGCACAAAGAATTTTAACCAGGTGATTGACAACTAAAAAATTTTGATCCAACTCTCTTTCAAGCACAGTCCTTCTTTCAGCAGGAGCAAAAGCCGCAGAAGCAGCATTTGCCAGCATGCTTCTTAACATATCACTAACACCGTCTGGAGTAAAAAGCCGCAACCCCAAACTATCTGCAGCCTGCTCAAGTTGGCCGGATAAGCTAATATCTGAGACTGTTCGATTATCTGTACTGATTGTTACTCTGAACCCCGCCTCATGCATTCTGATCAAAGGATGTTCAGCAATATCTCTGCTCCCTGCTCCAATCACCCCAATGTGCGCGTTGCTCCAAGGACAAACCTCAAATACAATTCCTAGCCGCCTAATCTCTCTCTGCTCTGCCAAAGATAAATCAAGCACATGTATCCCATGACCAATACGATGAGCTTGCAAGTCTCTAACTGCTGTAAGGATATTTCTTGCACTTTCTGGAGATTCTCCCGCATGTACAGTACGCCAAACCGGAGTATGAAAAGTTCCTTTAAACGCCCTACCATAAAGTTCCGGAGGATACGCAGGAGCTTCATAACCGACTAAATCCAAGGCTACTCTCCAAGGATATCGTCTGGCTAAACGGACCGCTGCTGTTGCTGTTGGCATAGGATGCCAAGCATATTTTTCTCCGTAGAGATCAGTATCAATTTTATCTCTGTAAACACAAAGCACTAAAGAAGAAGAAACACCAAACTCCCTCTCTCCTCGGAGTAGCCCTTGCATAACAGCTTCCCCAACTTCCGTGTAAAACTCGATGCCCCCTTCCGTGTGTAAACAAGGAGCACAGCGTACATCAACGTGTAAAACACCATCTTCATGCGCTTGCTTAATCAGATCGTAAGCAATGTCTTCTAAGGCTGCCGCGTCTTGCATTACAGCCAAAGGAATGGCAAAACCACCCAAAAGAAATTTTAAAAACTCGGATGCATCACCACCAGCAGGGATACGCATAAAACGCCGAAGGGATGAAACATCCAGCTCTCGAGGAATATCACCCAGAAAAGACTTTACTCCTGGATCATCAGCCAAACAAATGCCCTGACGTCTGGCATGTTCCAATACTTTTTCTTCTCTTACTGAACCATCAAGATGACAATGGATTTCTGTTTTTGGAAGTAATTTGACTAGTCTAGTCCTGATTTCTTTTTGAGGCCCCCTCCGAATTGCTGCTAGTTCCACTGCTAAAGGAGTTCCAGAAAGAATAAATCCTCTCGCTTTTCCTCCCAAAGCCCAAAGCAACAAAACCGCTAAATTTCTTACCTGCATGTTTTGTGAAGAAGCTGCCACAACAAGAATAGGAACTGCCAAAGTAGTTTGGGTTACAGCAGCATGGTACGCAGCCAAAAGTTTTTTCTGCGCATCAAAACCGCGATGCCTAAGCAAATTCACCCGTGCAGCTTCAGTAGCACTAATTGCCAAACGCGGGGGCAAAGTTTCGATAGTTGGTCCCATTTAAAACTTCCCTCTCTTTTATCTATCGCAAAAAAGAAAGGAAATTTCACTAAAACGCAAAATTAGAGGAGCTAAATCCTAGGAGGTTTGGTATAATAAAAAACTACTGACAACTTACAACAAACAACTAACAACCGAAGGAAGAATTATCTAATAATTAGTTGTAGTGAGCAGAGCGAACGTGTTGTTGGTTGTTAGTCGTTAGTTAATTTGCGGAGGGGTACCCAAGAGGCTTAAGGGGGCAGTTTGCTAAACTGTTAGACCGGGGTAACTCGGTGCGGGAGTTCAAATCTCCCCTCCTCCGTTCCAAAAACAACTAACAACTGACAACAAACAACTTACAACGAGCGTGTTGTTTGTTGTTAGTTAATTGTGGGCGCCCATAGCTCAGCTGGATAGAGCGTCTGTCTACGAAACAGTAGGCCAGGTGTTCGAATCACCTCAGGCGCGTTTTGGTGGATAAAGATAGAGCGTCTGTCGGAGTTTACCCCGACGAACGTCGGGGAAACAGTAGGCCAGGTGTTCTGCCGACGCAAGTCGGCATCCCGCACTCATTATATTTTTTAATAATAAGGAGCGGGAGAATCACTCTGGGCGCGTTCCTTTCTCCCCTTTTATACAGAAGGCCAGGTGTTCTTCTAAAAATGGCCAAAAAAATCCCTGGCAACTACCTACTCTCCCAGCCCCGAAGGGGCAAGTACCATCGGCCTTGGAGGTCTTAACTTCTGTGTTCGGAATGGGAACAGGTGTTTCCCCTCCAGCAAGGTCACCAGGGAATCATTTATAAAATTATTGTGTAAATTACCAAGCGCAACCACAACCCCGATTATATAAATTATATAATAGAAGTAAAAAGTAGGGCTTAAGAACTCGACCGATTAGTACTGGTCAGCTTAAACTATTACTAGCCTTACACCTCCAGCCTATCAACCTCGTGATCTACAAGGGGTCTTATTCCATAAAGGAAAAGAAAACTTATCTTGAGGTGGGCTTGACACTTAGATGCTTTCAGCGTTTATCCCGTCCAGACATAGCTACCCAGCGTGTGCCATTGGCATGACAACTGGTACACTAGAGGTCTGTTCCTTCCGGTCCTCTCGTACTAGGAAGGACTCCTCTCAATTTTCAT
>JAPLLA010000045.1 GCA_026387795.1 Candidatus Saganbacteria bacterium
TATATAGCTATCATATAGAGGGATGGTGCGACTTTACCAGGGAGTTTCGCACCAATCCTTAATCTTCGGTTAAAGTGTCTTTATAGATGAATTCTAGGACCTCTTTTAGCTTATGATAAATCTGATGCCAGAGGGGCAACCATAGGTTTTAATATAATACTTAAGCATGAGAAGAATTATACACTTTTCAGGTTAATCGAGCGACAGGGCACATATTCTATGGATTATTTTTAATGAGGTCTTTGATAGCAGACACAGCTTGTTCTGTAGTCAGATTCCTAACGTCAAATGCAACATGTTTTGCAGCGTCAAATCCAATCGCTTCAAAAGTTTCTCGGAACATCTTCTTTTGCATCAAAGGATCACAGCCAGCCACATATAGCTTATCAATGTCTTTGTTATCAAGCAGTACCCTCAAATATTGATCCCCATCATCGGCACATAGCTGGGGATGCAAGGCCACAAAATCCACCAGCTTTTCACGGCGGATAGCGTTTAATACTTCCAGCGTATTCATTTTATTAAACGATGGGCAGGTCCCCTGACAAACACAAAGAATCAAACCCTTTTTATTTGCCATGTTTCTCCCCCTTACTTTTTATCTCCGAAAAATGTTATGGCCTTCTGATCACATATTTTGCCACAACCCTTACAAAACTCAACGCAATTTTCTGGATGAGCGACTACAGGCTTCCCATCAGTCCCTTTTTCATAAACATGGTGTGGGCAAAACTCATAACATTGCAAACAACCAATACACTTATTATAATCTATTATCGGGTACCAGTTATGTGCCATTTGATCCTACCTCTTTCTTATTTCACAAATCATGCTGCAAAGCCTTTGTTTTTGAGCCACAAGGACACATTTACCAGCCCTATCATAACAGGCACTTCAACCAGCGGGCCGATCACAGCAGCAAACGCCATTCCTGAGCCGATTCCAAAAACCGAAACTGCCACCGCAATCGCCAATTCAAAATTATTACTGGCAGCAGTGAAAGAGAGCGTTGTCGTTTTCGCGTAGCCAGCATTAAATATTTTACCCATAAAAAAGCTAAGTAAAAACATGACCACAAAATAGACCAACAATGGGATAGCTATTATTAGGACATCAAATGGGATTTGGACGATTATGCTTCCCTTCAAGCTAAACATAACCACAATAGTAAAAAGCAATGCAATGAGCGTGATGGGGCTGATTGCCGGCATAAATTTGTCGTGATACCACTGTGCGCCTTTGACTTTAATCAGAATAAACCTAGTTAGAAAACCAGCAATGAACGGGATTCCCAGGTAAATAAAAACGCTTTCAGCAACTTGTCCAATACTAATATTAACTGCCATGCCGCTCAACCCAAAAAATGGGGGCAAAATAGTGATAAATAGCCAGGCATAAACACTGTAAAACAATACCTGAAAAATACTATTAAAAGCGACTAGCCCAGCTGCATATTCAGTATCCCCATCGGCCAACTTATTCCAGACAATCACCATGGCAATACAACGTGCAATTCCAATCAGTATTAGGCCAATCATATATTCCGGGTAACCGCGCAAAAAGATAAGCGCCAATAAAAACATCAGGATCGGACCGATAATCCAGTTTTGGACCAGGGATAACCCCAGCACTTTAAAATCACGAAAGACATCGCCTAACTCCTCATACTTAACCTTTGCCAGCGGCGGATACATCATTAAGATCAAGCCGATCGCAATGGGAATATTTGTCGTTCCCACTGAGAACATATTAATGAGCTTTTCTACTCCGGGCAATAAATAACCAAGGGCAACCCCACCAGCCATCGCCAGAAAAATCCAAAGAGTCAGGTATCTATCTAAAAACGGCAAATGTTTTTTCATGTTTTATTGCTACCCATCTTTATTATTATTCTTTAATCCAAGCCTGCGTTTAACCTTTGCGCAACAAAATACGCATGGGTTTTTTGCATTAATTGCAAATTTAATAATTTCCAAATTACAGCTCCGATGCTTAGTGCACCACGCTTGGCATTTTTTTGCCAGCTCAAGCTTAGCATATCCCATACCGCACTCATCACAAACATAGTATCTCTTATGACCTTTGATGATTTCCGCGACCATTTTTATCTCCCCATACTAATCATTGCAGCCACAATTATCCTTTTCTTAGCACTGGCTCAACCACAACATCCGCCCCTTTTTTTCCCTTTTTCCTCGACCCCCTCAACCATCATCCTGACCTTTCCGGCAGCAAGAAGTTCAGCCACTGCAATCGCTTCTCTGATTTCCTCGTCACTATTGCCAAGCTTGCGGGCTTTTTCCAGATGCGTTTCATAGCAAGGCTCACAGCCAGCACCAAGAGAAACAGCAAGAGCGATAAGTTCTTTAGTTTTCAACGTTAAGACTCCATCCTTGAAAACCTCACGATAAAAATCAACGAATTTCTGGTTAATATTAGATAAATTTTTTAGCATTGCTTCCCTCCCTACTTATTTTCTTCCCGAATCCATTCCTTGATCTTCTCCACCCGCGGCAGAGGCTTCCCTTCATGCTTGAGCTTCTCATTGATAACCAAGCCCGGCGTTGTCATAACATATTTTCCCATTTCAGCATAGTCGGTTACTTTGACTACCGTGGCCTGAATACTCAACTCCTGGAGCGCCTGCTTAACGCGCCGTTCCATGTCCTGGCAGTTGGCACAACCTGGACCTAATACCTTTATTTCCACGCTCTTTCACCCCCTCTTTACGGTAAATAGAATATGACCCATAAACCAATCAAAACAAAAACCAGACCACTGGTCTTGTGAGAATAATATGATAATTTACCGACCCGTTTTGATCTTAAGAATAATTCTGCCATACCAGTAGAAACGCCGACCAAAAAAATCAGCACTGTGTGTGCGAGCGCATAAACAAAAAGGAGTGAAGTCCCATACGCAAGATTTTGTTTTGAGGCAACAAAGGTTAAGATCAAAGCTAATACCGGCGTAGCACAGGGAGAAGAAGCAACACCGAAAAGCATTCCTAATAAAAATGCTCCAATTAATCCTTTTTGTTCCGTTTTTACCCTTCTAGGAGTTGGGATTTGAAAATTCAAGATACTCATCATCTGCAGCCCCATCACGATTGCTACCGCTGCGAGAATGTATTTCCAAAAACCGCCAACATCTCCTAGCAAAGTTCCCATTAGAGAGGCAATCGCACCCAAGATTGTAAATGTTATAGAAAGTCCGACAACAAAAGCCAATGAAAAAGTGAACGATCTTTTAACATCGCCTTTAGCATAACCACCAACATAGCTGATTATCAATGGTATGGTAATCAAGACACAAGGGCTGAAAGAGGATATCAGTCCGGCTACAAAAACACTAAAATATGCAATAATAGGATTTGATAGACTCATTATTTATTCAGCGACAGCTCATCGACTTCCTTTAAGAGCTGCTCCTTATTCATAAAACCTTCGGTCTTGCCCTTAGGCTCCCCGTGTTTATCAAAATAGATAACCGTTGGAATAACCCTCACACCGTACTTACCAGCCATTTCCCGGTTTTGATAAACATCAAGCGCCAAAAACACTGCTTTGCCGTCTTGCTCAACTGCCAGCTCTTTTATGATCGGGTTCATCGCGCGGCAGGGGTTGCACTTATCGGATCCAAGTTTTATTATTACCGGTACACCAGATTTGAGTGCCTCATCAAGCCCTGTTATGTCTTTTGTGCTTTTGGCCTTTTGTTTTGTCGCCACAATCTTTACCATTTTTTTCCCTACTAAAACCGGCTTATTTTCCGTTAAGGCCGGCTTTGTTACAACTGAGCCTGAATTGGAAAAAGCGATACATTCTCTAGCGGGAATTGCCCCAACGACAAAAAAGAAAACAAGTATGACCAATATTTTCAATACTAAACAACTATTTTTCATTATGATTCTCCCCTACAGCCTTCTTAATTTGCAACAGAAAAGAATTCAAAGCCTTATTATTGACCCGATAAAAGATATATTTTCCCTTACGCAAGCTAGTCAATAAACCAACACTTCTCAACTCTTTGAGGTGATGAGATGCCAAGTTATGGGGGATATCCAGTGCCTCTACAATTTCACAAACACAGCGCTCTTTTTGTTTCAGGAAACAAATAATTCTTAAACGATTGGCTTCCGCTATTATCTTAAGCAGTTTAAGCAGATTCGAATAATCATAATCTGCACATTTACATTTTATTTTATTTACCATATTTATTCCTTAGAATATCAGGTTAAACAAATAACCAATAATAACGATCCCTGCAGCTACTATTCCAAAATAAGTCAGAAGCAATCGCGGCTTTAAAACCTTGCGCAATATTATGAATTCCGGCAAAGAAAGGCCTGTCACCGCCATCATAAAAGCAAGGGTCGTTCCAAGCACCAAACCTTTGCTAAAGAGGGCCTGAACAACAGGGATCGTTCCGGCCGCATTCGAATAAAGCGGGACACCAATGATTACCGCTAGGATCACCGCAAACGGATTCCCGTTCCCAGCATAAGTGGAAATAAAACTGACCGGAACATAACCATGAATAAAAGCCCCCAATCCCACCCCAATCATTACATAGAGCCAAACCTGAGTAAATATTTCCCGGACATATTCCACTGCATAAGAAAAACGTTCGCCCCAGGTAAGTTTTTCCTTGGTACCTTCTGAATTTGCCTTTATTTTAAAAACAAATTCCTCAACATACCTCTCCATTTTCAACCGACCAATAATAAGTCCACTGACGATGGCAATCAGCATACCGCTTAAGATATAGATAACTGCAACCCGCCAACCGAAAAGTCCCCAGAGAAGAACCAGCGCTACTTCGTTAATCATCGGCGAAGCAACCAAAAATGACATAGTTACGCCAAGTGGAACCCCTGATTCCAACATTCCGATAAACAAAGGGATGGCTGAACAGGTGCAGAAAGGGGTAAAAATCCCCAAAACCGCAGCCAAAATATTACCGACAAACTCCTTTTTATGGCTAAGGATCTTGCGGATCCGTTCGGGCGGTAGAAAAGTGCGTATGAGAGCAACAAAAAATACAATAACTATTAATAAAAAGTAGATCTTAGGAACATCATACAAAAAGAAATTAATACTATCTGCAAAATGATCTCCAGCGGTCAAACCAAGAAGCCCATAAGTTACATAATCAGCGAATGCTTTAAACATATCATTTCAACCTCCGTTGACATGATATCAAGGCATTCTATTTTTGTCAATTCAACACTATTCAGGCGATCAACAATACAGCTGCTTACCGATGCAGGGTCACATATACTCCAGCAACGACTGCAACTGCTGTAATTATTTTATACCAGTTTTGTTCCCAAAAGTCTGGCTGCTTGCCAACCTCAACGGTTATTGTATCACCATATTTAATTTCTCCGGTATAGTCTTTTCCTACTAGCGCCCTAGCCTCTTCAATTGATTTTGCTTCCTTAACTTCCCAAGTATTATCCTTAAGATTGTGCTGGATCACATATATTGAACGAGGCGTTAAATAAACCACAACCTGCGGGTTTTTAATGTACTTGGAAAACTCTGTGGTTAGATACTTGTTAAAATCCCTGCGGGTTTGGCCTTGAGCAGTTACTACACCAAGCAAGGGAAGAGAAATTGTGCCATCCGGAGAAATTGTCTGCTTGGTATCGAGGTCTTTCTGGCCGATGATGTGGATTTCGAGAACATCAGCAGGAGAGAGGATGTATTCCGCCTTCGCTGAAGCTACGGCGGACAAGTCTGCTGCAAATCCTAAATCAAAAATCCCAAATCCCAACAAGGTAGTTATTATTAGAAAGAGACAGGTGAGTTTCCGAGTGATTTTCATGGGGCACCTCATTTCGGCGATTATTTTGGTTAATCGTGCACCAATCGTGCACTAATCGTGCACTAATTACTACCTAATCACTACCCAATCACTACCTTTTTTCTATCTCAACAATCATGTAATCAATCGTGTAACTTTAAGCATAATCGTGTAATTTATTTCGGACATTATTTCGGGCATTTTGGAGCCATTTCGGACATTGGAAATTTCGGACATTATTGAGACCTCTATTTTAATCATTGTCTAACATTCATTTCACCAGAAAAGCCAAGACTTCCTCCTGCACAATTAATCCAACTATATTAATAAGAAATACTCTAAAGGGATTCTGACGGAATTACCTTTTTCTGAAAGAAATAAACTATCACGGGCAACAACCAACCCGTATTTTGCCGTCACTTTCTTTGACGTATTAATAATTTGAGCAAACCCTTTCTCTCCCATCCCAACCTCAATTATCAGCTTTGTATCCCCAATAGACACAATAAAATCCGCCCCACCCTCTGACGAATCGTATGTAATTGAAACGTTTACTTTATTCCCGAAATACCTGGCTAAATACATGCCAATAGTATCCTCAAGCAATTTGCCCATTGAATCATCACGCTTCTTAACGCTTCCGATAGCATTAAAATACATTGACCGGAATGCCGGACAGGAAAAAAGATATTTTGACGGCTTATTACCCTGGGAATAGTGCCCACCGTGGGGATAGATGCGGATGATAGTTTCGGTTTTTTCCAAAATATCCAATATTTCCATTAATTTGGGCCGACTGATATCTAGTTTTTCGGCCAGCTTGGAAACCACGACAACATCTGCATCAGCAATCGTATATAAAACTGCCGGAATGCGCGAAAGGATCTCTGAGGAAAAATTGGCAGAAAGCGCCACATCAATACTGACAATACGCTCAACATTTTTTTCGATTTTATCGTAGATTAACGCTTCATTATTAACAGCCACCATAAAAGGGAGGGTCCCATAACGAATATAATTGTCGACCTCCATCTTTCCTACGCCTGTTAAATAATTATTAACCTGACTCGCCAATGCACTCAGCCCGTTAAACACCTCCCCAGCAAATGTTGACTCAAAGATACATTTCCTAATTTCGGAAGAAAGCCCTTTTACCTCGAATTTGTTTAGTTTTATTTTAAGATATTCGGAAAAACTCATAGGGAAAAGCTTTTCCATGATTGCCCTTCTGGTAATATCCGCATTGGTATTGAGGTGAAGAGCAGAAGACCCTGTTGCAATTACAAATACTTTTCTTGAACGGTCATAAATGCTTTTTAACGTGATGCCCCATTTTTCTTCATATTGAACCTCATCCAGAAAAAGAAGCATGGGCTTATCAAGCTGTTCAAGTGTTTTACCAATAAATTCCTCATAAACGGATAAAAAATCATATAGACTAACTTCCAATATTTGGGTAATTTGATCAACCGAAAGAAATAATGTGTAAACATCCGATTTCTTGTGTTCAGCAAACAACTGCGACAATAAAGTCGTTTTGCCTGCACCCCTTAAACCAGTTAAAATAATCAGGCGATTTTCTTGATTTTTATTTAAAAAACCATTCAAGTATTGGTTTAATTTTACATATATATTCCTGGTGGGCCTTTTCTTCCCTGCATCATCAAGCACATATGCATTAACCCTAAAATCGACTTGAGAAATTTGCTCCCTGATATAATCAATAACTTGTTCCTTTTTTAAGCGTTCTAATGCCATTTTTTACCCTCCATTTGTCTAGTGTTAATTACAGTTTACACTACTAGGGGCCTTATTGTCAAACACAATTTACACCCCGATCTTCTTCAGTTTTGAGGGATGCCTTAATATTTTTAATACTTTTCTTTCAATTTGTCTTATTCTTTCCCTGCTTACCCCATATATATCTCCAATTTGCTGCAAGGTCTTAGGTTTCCCATCCAATAAGCCATAACGCATTTCAATAATCTGCTTAGATCTTGAGGTAATGCAATTTGGAAATACATCAAGGATTTGCTTTATTGAAGTCGCATCTAATTCAATCATTGCTTAACTTAATCTGTTTTTTCTTCTCAATCCGTATCCGATCCAAACCATGCTTATGAAATTCTTCTTCGTAAACATCAACAAATTTGGATTTTTTGGCAAAAAATTCCTCCCTGCTCATTGCCATTACTTCAGCTTTAGAATAGCGCGCAAAAAAGTCTCTCTCCCCCAGCCAGTTGGCCAACTCGTCCCAAACAGTTTCCTCATCATATTCATCATGAAGATCATGAACATCTGTTTCCTCCTCAAAAGCCCGGGTGGGGTAATAATGATCGGTGTTTTCGTGATCTACAAATTTATCCAACCCGAACTTTGGTGCAAAAGAGAAAATCTGCTCTTCAATCGCCTCATATTCCTCTTTTGTATCATCAGTCCGATACGCATTCACCATCCAATTGCCCAGATAAACCGCTTTCATCAAAACAAAATATTGATCTCTATTAAATTCGATCGAATGTTTTTGCATGCTGTTATCCATATTTATAGAACCTCCTTATTGTCTTATGTTTACTTCCCCCGAAAAGACGAATTTTCTTTTCTCAATTTTAAGCTTACCCTCATCGATTGCAACTCGATTTTGTTCAAGCCGGCTCCTTAACTCATCCATTTTCTGCTTATTTTCCTGCTTGTTAGATGCTAATAATTCCTGACCCAAAGGTGTCAGGCCCTCCCCTTCCAATTTTTTGATTTGTTCTTGAATACCAACTCTTTCTGTTTCTAATCGATCAAGCTCTGCGCGGTCTTTGCGGATCTGAATATCAAAAAACTCATTCAAGCCAAGGCTTCGGATATCTTTCTTGCTAGCATAGCGAAGGATTAAATTGTTACCGCTCTGCTCCATAGTCTTAAACATCCCTGTTGATTCCGGGAATTTAATCTCCATCCCTTCTGGTAAGTGGACTGTGCCGGAAATCAGGGCTTTATTAGTCACTTTTGCAAGCAGACTATCCATGCTTTCATCTTTAAAATTGAGAGTGGTAATTTGTACAGGGATTGTGGTCCGTTTTACCCTTACATGAGAAGCGAGAATGTCAGCAGCAAGCTCATCGCTTAAGGTATATACGCGCCCATTATAAAGAATCACTAGGCGTTTGTTATCAACATCTAAAATCTCGGCTACCCCTTTGACCGGTTCCCTGGTCTCATTAAAAATGCCATCAAACTCAAGGTAAGCATGAATTTTATAGCTCTTGAATTCCTCTATAGCTGCTCCTGGTGTTGCCAAAAGCCAGCGGAGGGAGCTTCCAATGCCATATTTTGAGATCGGCAGAGCAAGGAACATCAGAATGACAAAAAGGATCAGGATAAAAACCTCAACCTTGGAACCAGATTCAGGGCGGAACTTGGGGTTTCTGGGAATGACATCTCTTGAAGGATCGGGCCAGAATAATTGGGAACCTCTGGGGTTGAACATGTCTAGCAACAAATGGGACAAATAGCTAATACTAAAGGCGGCGATCCACCTCGGCGCCAAATCCGAAACTCTAAATCCTAAATTCGAAATCCCGCTTTGCGGGATCCCGCACTCATTATATATTTTAATAATAAGGAGCGGGACAAATCCAAAGATCAAAATTCCAAACAAGACAAGTAAGGCACAAATAGCAGTAGATACTACCCAGCCGATTAATGAGTGCGTTATAGTACGATGGCCGTACTTTCTTTCCAGTGGAACAGAGATAAAACGGAAAAGAGAGCCGATCATGGATTTTGGGTGGTCGATGTCAGGAATAATCGCACCTAATACAGCAAATAAGATTATGCTCCAATGGAGGGACCACTGGACTCCGAAGACGGCCAGGATGACTAGGGTTAAAAAGATGCCGAATATGCTATGGGTGGGAGCTAGCATAGAAACACCTTAACAATAAATAATATCAATTTTTAGCTTCTCCTTTAGCATAGACAAGTCTTGATCTGTTAATTTTGTATTTATTTTAGAAACCAACATAAAAGGCTTACCATTAACTTTCGCCATCCATATAGCTGAAGTTTTAATTAGTTTTACCAATTCAGCCTTTAAGGCATTTTTAAGTTGTTCCATTTCTATATCATCCAAGCTAAGTCGCGAATGCATACAACAAGCTGAAATATTTTTGTCGCCCGCAAGGTATTTATCCTCCTTCTTTTTTAACATGGTAATCAAATCGGCTTGCATTTCATCTAAAGGAGATAGTACTTTTTTGGATGATATTTGCGAGCAATTACATTCAATATAAATATTATTCTGCGGGGACTCCTCCGTTTCAATATCAATATCTTTGTTTTGACCAATAACCCTTTTTACCTCAAAGTCGCTAATTGGGATATCCGCCCCTAAGAGGAGTCCTATTATAAATAGCTCATAAAAGTCTGACCAGAAATTATGCTCTCTTTTTGCTGAAAATTTTCCTGCGGATGTCATTGCACCTCTAAATTTACTGATTTTATCGGCCTTACTGTTATCAAAGAGAAAATCTAAAGCCCTTGAAACATATCCCAATCTCTGACGGAAATCCCGATTATTAAAAATTTTTCCAATAATATGATCATCAGGATTTAATTGCAAAAGGTATTCCTCGCCATATAAACGAACTATCCCCTCAAAAAGTTTTCTATTATTAGAAATATCCATAACTACCTTATTTCAAAAATAAATACGTTTCTTATTTATGCTTAGATTTTTGGGTCTCTTGCCGATTCAACTTCTCGATTTTGGCTTGACTCATAGCAACCTGCTGTGAGAAATCCTGATCCGGAGGATTTGTGTTAACCATGTTTATAAATGTTTTATAGGAAACGATTGCATCTTTAGTAAGACCTGCTTTTTCTTCTGTTTCTCCTCTTAAAAACCATCCCCAAGAATCGTTTGGACAGATTTTAATATTCTGCTTATAAGCATTTATTGCCTCTTTCCATTTACCCATATTTGATAAGGTTACTCCTTTATTCAGCCAAGCCCCTGATTTTGGATTAATGTTTATTGCCTTATCGTAGCATTTAAGAGCTTCTTGAGTACACCCCAGAGAATCTAACGCATTTCCTTTGTTCATCCATGCCGCATCATTATCAGGATTGATCTTAATTTCTTCGTTATATTGAATAACAGCTTCCCGATAATCCCCTTTTTCTTCAAGCTTTAGGGCCTTATCAAAATAGCTTTCCTCATTATTCTTACTGGTCTCTCTTTTCTGATAAGAATATGAAGATCCCCATAATTTAATTTTTTTATTGCCATAATAAAGACTTATCATCCAATGACGTGGCGGCAAACCAGTAAAATTCACCAGTTCTTCATTCGTCTTTTGTAAAAAGGTATCAATTTGCATTGGTATTAGGCTTTTCCATGATTTTTCGCCTTTATAAAGTCCATAGGCATAATCCGTTAAATAGAATGTAGCCTTATCTTGAGAAATATTAATTGCTTGATAAAGCATGCCTTGGGTGTTAAGTTGTTGCCAAGCTGCTTCTTCAATCTGCTGGTCAACCCCTTTTTGCATTATTAATGCATATGAAACTGTATTAATAGATATAATAACTAGGTATAAACACAAAAAAGCTAAAAAGAATTTGGTTTTATATTGCACCATTCTCAAAGCCTCCTTAAAAATCATCTAATTCTAAAAATAAAATATCTCAATACCCCAACAGAAGCCAAACCGAACCCAGCCAGGATATAACCCTCAAAACTATGTGTGCCAAGTGCAGTAAAACGGAATGCGATAATTATTGCCCAGAGAAATACAACTGATGCTGTCCAGTCACGGTATTTAATCCCTGCTTCATGATACACTTCTCTTGTAACCTCCCTGGTAACTACCGGCTTAGGTGCCCACACTCGTTTCCAACGATGATTTTGTAATTTTCATGCCTGTAGCAATTGACATCACAAGCGCAGATATTTGCATAACAAACCCGCAACCAATTGCCAGCAAAGCATATGTTGAGACGGCATCCATTATCCCCATACCCATTTGCAACCATCCGATAAGTATTCCACCGACTATATTAACCAGAATTATTACGATGGAAGCAACGGCTTCCCCTATTACAAATTTGTTTGAGCCTTCCAGGACACCTAAAAACTCAGATGTTTTTCTTGCTTTTTTCATGCGTGCTTCCGCTGCAACTTCAGCAACCCTTTTAATCACTTTTGATGTTATAACAAGTTGAACAATAATTATTAATATAAAAATGATAGTGCCAACAACATAATTCCTTGCTATAGTAAAATTCCCAAAATAATCGACCACTTTCCCTGCATACGCGTTCAGAAGAATCATCCGCGAAACAGCAATATTGGTTACCCCCCTTAAAACTGTGGCCCATAGAAGTAAGGAAGGAAAAGAAATAAAAACAAAATCATCTTTCAGACAGATTGAAACCACAAATACTATAAGAGCGATACCAAGATTGATCACCATCAAAATATCTATAAGAAAAGGAGGGAAAGGGATAATTAACAAGGCAATGATTACAAGCAATAAACCCGCAACCATAGGACCGTATTTATCTGTGGAGCTTGCATTACTGTTTTCTGAAATAGCAATATCGGGTATTGAGTTAGTAGGTGTATTTATGTGTGTATTATTTGTCTCTTCTAACGAACTTCCACAATGCTTACATAAAACTGCTTCTTTTTTTACCATCTCAGCACATTTTGGACATTTTTTGTATGCCAATCCGCTTTTCCCAACAATTAAGAGATATATACCAACACATAACGGCGAAAGAAGGATTGCGCAGATAACACACCCTAACACATTTCTTCCCAAATTATTTGCCCACCAACCTATTAAAGCAACAAAAACAATATAAAATACCAAGAATTCCATCTTTTCCTCCTTATTTTGACGTGCATTATTTTTTGATTCGTTTAATAATGCGCCTTTTCATCTCATCTTGAATACAAAGTATCTTAGCACTCCAATCGAAGCTAAGCCAAATCCGGCCAGGATGACCTGGGTTAGAAAGATGTCGAAGATTGAGCGTGTTGGAGCAAGCATATTTTTACCTTATCCTAAAAATAGAATATCTTAAAATTCCAATTAATTGATCTAGGAATCGCTACGGTTGTCTCTTTTTTCTCCATTCATTCCAGTATTCAACCCGCTTTTTATGCAATTCATCTATTTGGGAAATTGATTCGGCAGTAATTGTTTCAAGCATATTGTTTTTTAAGAAAAAGACATCAGCATCATCGTATGCGCCATTTTTTTTATTACTAACAATATTTTCCCATGCATTAACTAATTCGGGCAATTTAATAACCTGCTCGTTATCACCCTCCTTAATATATTTCAACGGTTTACCGTCAAAAGACTTTTGAAAAACATTAACCTCATCTTGCGTAAGATACCCCTCATTGCTTGTAGCACTTATAAGACCCAGGTAATAATCATATAGTATGCCAAACAATTTATTTTTTGCCTTATCAACATCCCCCCACCCATATTTTGAGAGGCCAACAGTATCTGAAAACTCGGTTAAAACCACGGGTAATTGAACAGGAGGTTTTATTTGCTTCTCTTTGTATAGAAAATCGGAAATTACATCAAATTCATCATCCGTTAAATACCCTTGCTCATGTGCCGGTTCTAGAGACAACTTGCAAAAGTCAGGATCATTTTTTAAAACCGACTTAAATTTATCGGCGTACGCGCTTAAAGCGTCCTTTTTAACCGCATAGAAATGCGTGAAAAACCAACTATCCCCAACAAGGTTCTCGTTCGTTCTAAGCCCATTATCCATCACTAAAAACCAAAGGTATTTATCGTTAGATTTCAAAAACACTTGAGAAGAATTTTCTTTTGGAAGGGCTTTGTATGAATCAAGACCAATTACATCCTTTTTTCTATATGTAGATCTTAAATATGATGCATATACTCCAACCCGTTTCTTTGGTGTAAATTCAAATATATTATATTCATAATGGATAAAATCAATAATTCCTTTATCATTTACCCCAAACTCAGCAGATTGTAGCCCTTTTCCAATATTTGTCAGTTCCGGATCACTCCAAGCCAATTCGGGCCCCATATAAACAAAATATATCCGAGGAGGCTTTCTCAACTCCCAACCACCAGTAGACGGAAAATTTATATCTTTAGGCAGAATCTGCTCCGGAGCAGGGCCTTTTCCTGAAACAATATTTATTTTTTTTAAGACTTCACTAAAGGATTTGCCCATATATCTGCTAAATTCATTGTCAGGGGTAATGCTAGTAAGCTTTAAACCGTGCGGTTTATCTCCGTCCTTTTCAATTGATAAAGAAATATCAGCAACACCAAGTAATAAACTCGAGAATATTAAAACAAACAAAAACATTTTAATTCCAGTCCTTGTATCCTGCACTCGTTTTTTTAGCATCAGATCATCACATCTCTTTCTTGTTTACCTCATCCTAAACACAAAATATCTTAGCACTCCAACCGACGCCAAGCCAAAACCGGCCAGGATATATCCTTCAAAGTTATGGGTACCAAGTGCAATAAAGCGGCAGGCAATAATTATTGCCCAGAGAAAAATTACTACTGATGTCCAGTCTCGATATTTAATCCCTGCTTCGTGATACATCTCTCTGACAACATCTCTGGTAACTACTGGCCTATGACTTACTTGATGAACCATATCCACTATTGCTAGAGGAAGACGGTTAGAAAGAGTTAAAATCCGATTCTCAAGCATTTCATAATCGCTAATGGAAAGGTTTTGGGTTAAATAGTGTATTAACTCCTTGGCCGCGCTATCACTTAATGGATGTAATTCCACTTGCTTAAACTTCCACCAGAGATGTTTTAACTTGGGGGAGATCTCTGCACTAGCACTTAAAATTGCAAAGTTTTCCAAAAGGACAAGAAGAGCATCAACATCAGAGACTTTCAGCCTGTTTAAGTTATCTATTATGAGGATTGGAGGATTTGTCCCTTTACTGTTTTTTATTGCTTCAACAATATCCTTGGTTGAAGCCCTGGTTTTTAGCTTTACGCCTAACTTGTCACAAATCTGGATAAGCATATTTTTGATAGGCGTTGGCGAAGCAATATAAACACTTGGGAGACGATGGGAAAGATATTTTAGGATATGGGTTTTACCTACACCAAGAGGACCAACAAGGAGAACAGCCTGGCCTTTGTTAAGATCGGCTTGTATCTCTCTTATCATTCCATCCCTGCCAAAAATTACTTCCTCGGGACTGGCTTCAATTGCCCCCTTGATCTTAGTAATGGCCTTGGCTTTCTTTGGTTTAGTTGGAAACAAACGGGAAGTAAACTTTGAAACAGCAGATCGATTGTCCAAATGCTCAACTTCCTCTGCTTGAGGAATAGTTGCAGGTTGTTTGGCAGCTTGGATATAACGATTGATCGACTGGGAATCAGTAATACCTAAAATTGCCGTCGCTTTATCCATCGCAATATCTTTGCGGAAAAGATTAACTGCAAAAGTGTTGCGGAGAATCTGGGCGTTCACCTTTTTGCGAATGCCAGCTTTTGATGCATACTTGCGGATTAGTTTATCCACAGCGCGGTCCGAGAGCTCTTTGACCTTTCCTTTTGTAGTAACAAAAAAATGACTGGAAGAACTGTCCATGCGCTCTTTTGACCAACGAGCAAGAGCTTCAAAAACCTGGTCGTTTAAAGGGATCTGCCTCTGGCGATCGCCTGTAACCGCTACCATCTTCTTTTCCCAATCAATTGCATCAATCTTGAGATCTATCAATTCGCTTAAGAATAGGCCGGTGTTTAAAAAGAGGAGGATAATTGCCAGGTCGCGAGGCTCATCTATGCTTCTGGTTAAAGCGGAGGTTTCGTTTAGGTTTAGATAATCAATGTTTGGCATTAGTTTTTCTTTCCCCAAAGGCCACGGTTATTCTCACGCGCTTGCTTTTGCAGCTTTAAAAACAATTCCTGATATTTTACGTTTGGTGGGATCGTCATTACCTGGGCAAAGCCATTTTCTACCAGCCAGGCATTAACAAAAATATCTCCCACATAAACATAGGCAAGCAATCTGCCGTATTTATCACGTTTTTGAACGTCAAACTCAAGCCGGACCTTCTTTCCTGCAACCAATTTCTTATTGGCTTCGTAGGCTTCTTTTCCAAAATACTGGACTGGCTTTTTAGGGTGTTTGGTTTCCGGAGTGTCAATGCCAATATAGCGAACCTTTTCGCCGCTAAAAAGCTGGATGGTGTCACCGTCAACAACCCGGGAAACAGTATAAAGAGTTTGGTTTGGTTCTGAATATGAAGGACTGAAGCTTGCCAGCAAAAACAAAAAAAAGAGTAAAACTAGAATAAAAGCTTTTCTCATCAGCCAATATTATACTCCCCGTTTTTGGCACAATCAAAGCAAAAATCATTAAGTTGGTGCGACTCACCAGCCTGATAGTGCGACTTAACCACCCTCTTGGTTCGGTTTGCCCTGCCCTTTTCTTTGTATTTGGGGTGGGGAATTTTAAGAGACTGCAATGGGTTGGGCCTGCCGTCAGGCAGGCCGGGGATGGGCGGCGGGGTGGTGGGGACTTGTTCTTAGGGGTTTTTATTGAATCTCTGCTTATTATTAA
>JAPLLA010000021.1 GCA_026387795.1 Candidatus Saganbacteria bacterium
CAAAAGGCCGAAAAAGCCGCACTTTGAGTACCCCGACTTTTTCACCTTGTTCTAAAAGATATTTCACGGTTTCATGCGCCACCTCAGTTGCAATACCCATGGCAACAACAATTCTTTCAGCATCAGGCGCTCCAACATAATCGAAGAGATGATATTGCCTTCCGGTAAGTTTTGCGAATTTATCCATTGCTTTTTGGGTAATACCTGGGCACGGCGGATAAAACTTATTTACAGTCTCTCTACCCTGAAAACAAACATCAGGATTTTGGGAAGTCCCTTTTATGGTAGGACGGTCTGGAGAAAGTGCCCTTAAACGGTGTGCGTTTACAAGCTCATCATCTATCATAGCGTGCATATCATCAAATGTAAGCTCTTCAACTTTTTGTATTTCATGTGAAACCCGAAACCCTTCAAAGAAATGCAGGAATGGGATACGCGACTCAAGTGTTGCAGCTTGTGCAATCAGAGCAAAATCCATGGCTTCTTGTACGGTGGAAGAAGCAAGGAGCGCCCACCCTGTTTGCCGCACTGCCATAACATCTGAATGGTCTCCAAAAATACAAAGGGCTTGGCAAGCAAGCGAACGCGCAGCAATGTGAAATACGGTTGGGGTAAGCTCACCGGCAATCTTATACATATTAGGAATCATCAGAAGGAGTCCCTGCGAAGCAGTAAAAGTAGTTGCCAAAGAACCCGCTGAAAGAGCGCCGTGCACAGCACCCGAAGCTCCCCCTTCTGACTGGAGCTCTACCACATTAGGAATAGTACCCCAAATGTTTTTTTCACCTCTTGCGGACTTTGCGTCTGCAATTTCTCCCATATTAGAAGATGGGGTAATTGGGTAGATCGCGATAACCTCGCTGGTTGCATGGGCTACATGCGCTACCGCACTATTGCCGTCATGGGGATGCATTAAACGTTTCATTTTTATTAGACCTCCTTGCAAAAAAAACATTATATGACTATAGACTATCTCAGTCAAGCCCGCGGATAAATACGCAGTCTTCTGGTAGGTTCTTCTCCAACTGATTCGGACCTCATCCCTGCATCATCTACCATTTGGTGCTGGAGCCTTCTTAGATAGGCATTTTGCGGAGATAAATCTTCGCTCCTGCCGGTTTGACCAACCCTGCGGATCGTTTCTTGTGCTTCATGCGCTGCCAACTCTTCAGGATCTTGGGTGCTACCTACCCCAAAATTATATTTTAAGAACCGCAAGATCTGCGAAGAGACGTTCTTTCTGATCACGTGCACCGGGATCCCCGCTTCAGCTGCACCTTTTACCATTCTGGAACTCGGTTTTGCACGAGATTTGATTGTTAAAACAATATCTGCCTCGTTTAAACTATCCACTACAATCGCAGGAATTCCCAGTGAAGCAATCGCACGCTCAATTTGCCCTTTGTTTACTGCAAAAGGATAAATTCTGGTTACCTTATCCCCTTCTTTTTCGTAACGAATTTCTTCTGCCTCTTCTTCTGTTGGATCCGGAATTTCTTCCAACTCTTCCGTCTTATCCCTAATCTCAATCTTTCCATCTTCTTTTCTAATCCGGATTTCAGGCCTGGGAACCTTTCCTTTTAACATCAGGTCCACTGCCCTGGCCACATCAAAAAAGATGGCAAAAGTATCTCTTTCCAGTATTTCAATCAGCATGTCAAAGGTGGGAGGGGCTTTTCTTTCCAAAACCGACTTTTGGGTATGGCGCCTCCTTGCTTCATCGTCTCCCAAAATTACGGTCTGGATACCGCCTACCAAATCCGAAAGAGTCGGATTATTAAGAAGGTTGTCCAAATTGTTGCCATGTGCAGTACCAATCAACTGTACGCCGCGTTCCGCAATGGTGCGCGCTGCTTTGGCTTCTTCTTCGGTTCCAATCTCGTCTACAACAATCACTTCGGGCATATGGTTTTCTACTGCTTCAATCATTACGGCATGTTGCTTGTCCGGGGTTGACACTTGCATCCTGCGGGCACGTCCAATGCCAGGGTGAGGAATATCTCCGTCCCCTGCAATTTCATTGGAAGTATCCACTATAATTACACGCTTATGGAATTCGTCGCTTAAAACTCGGGAAGACTCCCTAAGCTTGGTGGTTTTTCCGATCCCCGGAGGGCCTAAGAATAAGATGTTTTTACCGGATTCAACAACATCTCTAATAATATCGATGGTGCCGTAAATGGCACGGCCTACCCTGCAAGTAAGCCCGATAACTTTGCCTCTCCTATTGCGGATTGCAGAAATACGATGAAGCGTTCGTTCAATGCCGGCACGGTTGTCCAGGCTAAAATCACCAACTTGGCTGGTAACATAATCCAAATCTTCTTGGGTAACAAGAGGACCTTCAATATAAACCACCTGGCCGTCAAAGCGGATTTCCGGAAGCTTGCCCAAATCAAGAACGATCTCAACAAGCTTGGCAACATCGGAAAATTCCTGGATAAAACCATAAACGCGCGGTGGAAGCACTGCCAAAAGCTGCTTTATTTCATCTAAAGTATCTCTAAGCTGCATAGTATATAAAGTACCAATCTGTTACTTTGCTTTAATTACCTTTTTTAAATTGATTCCCGGGACAAACGCCGGACATTTGGAAGGAGTAATCTCGATTTTTTCTCCTGTTTGAGGATTACGCCCAATC
>JAPLLA010000007.1:0-449 GCA_026387795.1 Candidatus Saganbacteria bacterium
TAAAGTACTCTATTTTTTTTTGTTTCTTTTCTTTACTGATAACAGGTACATACTCAGCATAATGCTGCTTTTTTGATAATACATGCCAAATTATAACAAGCAATTTACAACTGATAGCAATTACTGCTTTTTTTGATGATTTCAAAACGGAACATAGTGTCCATCGTACCAAAAACCTCTCTGGTTATCAATTTACTATGTTATAATTTATGCACCATGAAAACACTGCAATTCACCAAATGGCAGGGAATTGGAAACGACTTTGTCTTAATCGACAGCCGGACCCAGGCCCTTGATGGCCTTAACCTGAAAAGCCTGGCAGTCCAAATGTGTGACCGCCACTATGGCATTGGCGCAGACGGGATTTTGATCGTATGGCCTTCTACCAAAGCAGATTTTAGGATGCAGATCTTTAACTCGGACGGGTCTGAACCAGAAACGTGTGGCAA
>JAPLLA010000007.1:523-9027 GCA_026387795.1 Candidatus Saganbacteria bacterium
GCAACGGGATCCGCTGCTTTACCTCATACATCTATCAAGCAGCAAAAGAAGAAGAAAAGAAGGATATTTGGTCAGTAGAAACCAAAGCAGGGATCATGGTCCCTGCCATCATCAAAGACAATGGAGAAATCAAAGGGATCGAAGTTGATATGGGAATTCCGGAAGCCCAAGGGGAAGTAGAGTTGGAAGGATACAAATTTTATAAAGTATCTATGGGCAATCCGCATGCAATTACATTTGTGGATAACATAGAAAAAGTAGTGGATTTCTATAAAGTTGGTCCAAAAGTAGAAGTTGACCCGCACTTTCCAAGCGGTACTAACGTGGAATTCGTAAAAGTTAATAATCGCGGTGATGTTACGGTAAAAGTATGGGAACGGGGCGCAGGAGAGACACTCGCTTGCGGGACAGGAGCGTGTGCAGTGGTAGCTGCTTGTGTACTCAATAAATTAACAGATAGAAAAGTGCTAGTCCACTTGCCAGGCGGCGAGCTCGAGATCGAATGGGAATCTGAAGACAATCATATTGTTATGCGTGGACCCGCAGAAAAAACCTTTGACGGCAACTTCACAATGGCATAATCCCATTATCGCGGGATCTATCACTGGATTTTGATTGTCACAGGATATCTCAGGATATTAAGAACGGCCTTTTAGTATTCTCTTAATCTTTATCCCTTCACCAGAAAAAGTCGCGAGCAGCCCCACTTCTATTTTTGTTTTCTTTAAATATGCCAGCACTTGCCGAATATCTTTATGAGAAAAGAAGGATTTTGCCTTAATTTCTAGGACTACCTTATTCTCAACAACAAAATCAATATAATATCTTCCAAGATTAGTCCCATTCCACTCAAACTCAACCCTTACCTGTTCCCAATTAATATTAACCATGCCCTTCCCCTTTCTTCTCTGCCTTAAGCCTTCGATTGCCTTCACGGGCCATCATGGGCCCTCTTAGCCCTATCACCACCATGAGCAATTTGCTTGCCATGTAATTTAAGCTCAAAGCAAGGAGGGAAAAGAATTAAAACCGTTGGATTTTTCGACAGTATGACGATCTTTCCAACAGTTCTCTTTAAATAATATCCAGCGAAATCCTGTGAAAATCATTATCCCGTGATAAAATCTGGGAGAAAAGGGATTATGAAATGAATAAGGAAAGACTAGACCAGCTATTAGTACAAAAGGGATTCTTTGAAAGCCGAAATAAGGCCCAAGCCGCGATTATGGCTGGCTTGATTTTTGTGGACGGCCAAAGAGTAGATAAGGCCGGGACCAAAGTAGCAGTAGATGCAAAAATAGAGATTAAAGGAAACCCCTGCCCCTATGTAAGCAGAGGCGGGTATAAGCTGGAAGGAGCTCTAGACGCTTTTAAAATCGACCCCAAAGACAAAATTTGTCTCGACATTGGAGTTTCAACTGGAGGGTTTTCTGACTGTTTACTTCAAAGAGGCGCAAAACAGGTATTTGGCGTAGATGTTGGTTACGGCATAACTGATCTTAAGGTTAGGAATAATCCCAAAGTAACTTTAATCGAAAGAACCAATGCTCGTAATCTGACGCTAGAAACTTTAGGGCTAAAAGATCCTATTATTGAGATCTGTACGATCGATGTCTCTTTTATATCATTAGATAAAATCCTGCCTGCAGCAAAAACAGTGCTCACACCAGGCGCAATAGTAATTGCTCTTATTAAGCCCCAATTTGAAGCTGGGCGAGATGAGGTTGGCAAAGGTGGAATAATCAAAGACCCGGAAATACATACAAGGGTAATAGAAAAAATAAAAACCGAAGCGGAAAAACTGGGATTTAAAGTAATGGGGATTATGGATTCGCCGATTACTGGGGCAGAGGGAAATAAGGAGTTTTTATTATGCGCTTCTTTCAACTAATGGCGCCATATAAGCAGCAGCCGGCTCTAAAAGCATAATCGTATACAGATGCTCTATGTTGATTTCCGGCAAAAAACCCTCTCCATATTTTCTTGCAACAGTCCTTGCATGAGTTTTTCCTTGCCTGCTAACAAAAGCCAGCTCTGCATCTGGTTCCATCAAAAAAACATTCCGATTTACCACTGAGCTGCCTTGGAAATGAGTAGCTCCTTCTGGCATATGCAAAGCCCTGCCTTCGCGATGCGGACGAGAGGGAGAAGCTCTACTAATCTCACCGCCAGCAGCATAAAATACATCCCAAGTTTCCCTATTATTTTCCCCATCATAAAACAGATAAACCTTGTCCGGGTTTAAAATACGAAAAACATTAGCCATTGCTTGCGTATAGCGCTCTTTGCCAAGTGCTCTTGACCATCTACTCATAAGAGAAAAATTAACAACAATACAATGCTCGCTCCGGTCTTCTGCAATCTTTAGCGCAGCCCTTTCTCCAATTGAGCCCTCCTCAAAACCGGAAGTAGAAATACGGCTAAAACGAATCTTTCTTGCAACATCCCCAAAATCCTTGTCAAAAAGAGGATCATAATAGTCTCTTAATGCATCTGCATCAAAGTTGATATCATGATCGTACGGCGCCAATTTTTCTGCGATTTCCTCTATCCAAACCCAAGGAGTATATAAAACATTGCCTCCGGAAAAAGCATAACAAAAATCACACTGAGTAGAACACCCTTTAGTAACGTTAACCATTTTGGCATTCAAAGCATCCACTGCTTCTCGTGCGCTCAAAAATCTTCTCAAATGTGGAGATATTCCTAAACGCACATCAAAAAAAGCCGCAATCTCGGCTTCTGGCATCCCCTGAAAATAACTTTCAAACATCCAGCGCGGAAGTGTTTCAAGTGCCGCCAATGCGTCCCCTGGGATATCCCTTCTTGCCAGAAAAGCCTGCTTAGCTGCCGTAACCAGTTCTTTCCCCCTCTTAGAAAGCGGAGCCGGATAATGTTCAAGCAGCCCTAATCTCGATAATATTTGTGCTTTTTCCATGGTTTTTTCTCTCTAATATTATTATCGACACAAAAGACAAAAATCCTATTTTTAAGTTGAGTATTTTTATATTACAATACAACCATGTTAACCATACTAATTACCCTGACCATCGGCTTTCTGCTAGGGATCCTAGCCCTATATTTCATAATGAAAACCTTTGGCCCTAAAAGCCTGCCTATAGAAACCAGCAACAAAGGAGCGGCCCTGGAAGAAGCAAGGAAAATCCTGCTGGATAACGGCTACGCCATCAAAGAAAAGAACAAAGGAGCAACAGTCCTCATCCACATTAATGGCAAAGCACACATGGCACCTGTTTCCATTGATTACTTAGCAGAAAAAAACGGCAAGACCTTCCTGGTAGAAGTAAAAAACGATCTTTTAAGTGCTGACCCAACAGAAACACTCACCCGCAGGCAGCTCATAGAACAGCAAATGAGCTTCCACTCGCCCCTATCTTTAGTGGTTGATGTAGTAAACAAAAGGGTCATTGAAGTGAGCTTTGAGTTTCCCGGGACCGGATCACAACAAGAAAAACTAATGCGCATTGTCCTGGCATCGTTCATAATACTCGTCGTACTCTGGTTTTTTTGGTTGATGATATATTTTAGGATGTTCTAAGTTTATCTAAGGAGGCAAACAAAGTGAAAAAAGTGACAATCATATACAAAGAAGAAGACACCCTGGTTGAAGGAACTGCTAAACAACTGGCCAAAGATTTGGAAGAGCTTGGTTACAAAGCAAATCTGGACCTGAAAAACGTTAAAGGTTCGGACCTCTTTATTTCCATTGGCGGGGACGGAACGATTTTTAGGACCTCCAGATACGCATCCAAGGTGGGGGCTCCGATCTTAGGGATCTACATGGGGGGCGTGGGATTCCTAACGGAAATTAGCTTGCTTGAGCTCCAAGATGCCATGGATAAGATCAAACATAAAAAATATAAGCTGGAAACCCGTTCTATGCTAAAAGGCGAAGTGTTAAGAAAAGGCAAGAAAGTGAAAGAATTTATCGCCTTAAACGACCTGGTAATCAGCAAAAAAGGGATCGCGCGTATTGTCTCTTTTGAGGTTTATGCAAAAGGCGAACTGATCGGCGGATACAAAGCAGACGGGCTTATTATCTCCTCTGCTACAGGATCTACTGCTTATAACCTTTCTGCAGGAGGACCGCTACTACTGCCTGAATCCAGGGAATGCATTGTTACCGCAATCTGCCCGCATACATTGATCAACCAACCAATCGTCACCAGCACCGACTTGACTGTAAAGCTTTTAAAAGGGAAAGATGCTTTGTTGACATCGGACGGGCAAGAACTATTTGCATTGGAAACAGAAGATGAGATTTTAGTATCACGGGCAGCTCAAACCACACAATTCATCCGCATAAACAAGTATAACTTTTTTGAAAGAATCAGAGAAAAACTGGGCAAAACCGTCTAGTTGTGGATGTTTGCCCCTAAGAGAACTGCGAGCTTGTCGAGCTCTTCAACCATAAGGAAAGAAACTCCGTCGGAAATATTGGCGGCTCCGGTTTGTGAGAACATCGAGAAAAGGGTCACCTTAGTCAGCTTAGTAGCAAAAAGATTGTGCACATATTTATTGGCAACAAACTCGTGAATCTTTTCCATTACTTTTGTGGTTTCCATAACCATCACCTACCCTAATCTATAAACTTGCCTGGCCTCTTTGTGCTTTAGGAACGTATCGCTCATGGTCCTAACAAAATTACCTTCGGTTTTGTTTGCAGTCATTTTCCTCATTGCATCCTGGCCATAAATCAGGTTCTGATAGGTCTTGCTACCAACACTGACAATTTCGTAATGACTGCGTTCTTTTTTAGTATCTTGAGCCATGGTTTTGGTTCCCTTTCTCTCTCATATATATATCGTGCAAAATTGGAAGAAATTTCAGGTTGAGTGAAACTATTTTAGTCTTTTTATCCGGGCAAAGCAAAGCGCGGTAAAACTGCTGTAGGAATAATTCCAGTTTCAGTCATGGCTTTAAATAACTGACGGGGAGAAAACATGTTATTTACTTTTTTTTCTGTACCGGAAAGAACCAAAAGGCTGCCAACTTGTAAGTCGGGCCGCGCTAACTGCAAACGATTTGCTCCCTGAATATCGGTCCAAAGGGTATCTCCTATACACAGGACACTTCGTATTCCCATTGGCACCAGAAAGGAGACCCTGCGAAGTGCTTCTTCATAAATTTCTATACTGGGTTTTCCGACTACAATATATTTTTTGCCGGTTTCAGGATCAACCGGACGGCTGGTCCCTTGCACCAAATATTGTGCCAAAGAAAAAGCAGGGTTTTCAACAAAACCAATACTAAAAGGCAAGGCTCTGTCCGCATTAGCCAAAAATACCGGCAGATCCGGATTTCCAAGTACCTTTTCCCTTAAAACTTCTCTTATTTGTGTAAGCCTGGCAGCATATCTTCTTTCTGCGTACAGCAGATGCTTTACTTTAGAAATAACGATGGCATCGAAATCTGCATGCGGGTCACGCTCTACTTTTACTCCTGCTTGTTTCAGATACTCTGCAGAAGCTGTATTGCCAATATCAAAAACTGTCTTTCCTTTTAAACCAAATTTTTCAAAAACCTTGCCAAAAATCTGTCCTGCCATTGCCACTTGGTCCGGTGTTACAACCACGCCTGTTCCCTTAAATTGATCAATAATAAATTCTACGGATAAATCCGGGGTATTGCTGACAATTAAAAAAGTTTTTCCTCTTTGCTGTATGGCTTTAAGCGCCCCAATTGCTCCCTGCCAAATAGGGCTCTCATCTTTATAAGTACCCAATGCATCTATAAAAAAAACATCATAGTGATCAATAAGTACATTCATATCTACAGTATGAAAAGGTGCAGCATCCAGAGGATAAACCTGTTCATAGCGGTACAAACCGTTCCAGGCCAAAGGAAGTGCACGCGCAATGTTTGCTTGCCTGCGAACCATCTGGTCGTGGTCGCCGGTAATCACCTCATATGCAGCTGCTGCTGCCCGATAAAGAGAGGCACCTCCAGGCACCAAAGCTGCGTCCACCCCAAGCTTCCTGCCGTATCTGCCCACACCAGGATGTTTATCTAAAAGCGTAGATAATTCCATTCTTAAACCCATTAAACAAATCCTTTCCCTCTATTTAATTATCGAACATTTTGGGTCGTAATTTCAAAAAAATGCTGTTAAAATATCTCTCTTATGAGAATTGGAATAGACATAGACAATGTAATTGCAGATACGTATAAAGACTTAAACCCTTATGTTACGCGTTACTTTGGCAAAGAGACTACCTCAGAACAAGCCATAGAGCTCATGCGTGACAATAAGTGGCTGCAACTGCATTACTGGTTCAAAGCCTGGAGGTATGGACTCCCCACTACTTTATCTCTGATAGATGGCGCAGTAGATACAATCCGTGACTGGCACAATAACCATGAGATTATTATGATCACCTCACGCTTGCCAATCTTTAAACGCCAAACCCGCAAGTGGCTCGAGAAACATGGTATTCCCTACCACGAACTCCATCATGCAAAAGAAAAGACCAAGCATACCAAAGCCGAAGGATGTGAAGTGTTTATTGAAGACAATCTTGAAGAATGCGAAATATTGGCGGATTTCTGTAAGCAGATATTCTTATTTGACCATCCTTGGAATAGAAAAGAAATTATAAGGCCCAACATTATCCGCGTAAAAAGCTGGCAGGAGATCCGGAACAATCTAAGCCTCTAAAGTAACTCCCATTTCCCTGGATATAATATGTACTCCCGGCCTATTATAGGGATGAGGCAATCTTCGCGCAGCAGCAACATCAGCTAAAATGGTAAAGTCCTCGGGCTTTGCATGCCTGTGCAATCTTAAAAGAGAGGCAGATGCTTTGATAGTCGGCCTGCCGGATAACATTAAAAGCAAAGCTAGCTCCTTATTTGGTCCGGTAACGTTCATCAATAATCTCTCCGCTGCCAACGCTGTTCCAACTCCTTGATTCATAGCATGCCTGCTCATGCTCTGGATTACTGTTCCATAGAAATGATCGAGTTGTACGCGATATCTATCGGGTTCACTTTTCCAAAGCAAAACCTTTCTGTGCGGATCTTCATCCGGCTCCAGTCCCAATACTTGCCGGTCATGGTCATCCATAAAGCACCTTGAATTTGCTTCCAGGGTCCTTTCGTCAAGAGAAACGACATGCGTTGGTGAATCAACTGGTGTGTCAGGAACACAAAATGCCATGTGGATAGAAGGCGCGGGACCGAGCCCAAATAATTGCAGCTGGACCCCTGTCTCCCTGATCGCTTTTTCAAATGCGACACAAGTAGCAGTTGGATCAGTAGTCAACCAATCTTGGATATGCCATCTTCTATCGTCATGCCCGATCCCCAAAGGCCTAAAGAAATTATCACGCATGTATTGATAGTAAGTATCTTTGCGGTTTACCAATCCCACATATTCATCGAGATTAAAAAAATGCGGAACATGTCTAAAAAGCTCCGGCATATTAACCAATAAACTGTAAAGCCCAAGCTGGGAACTGCCTGTAGCCAGACCCAGGTTGGAAAAAGGATTAGCAGTTAGCTGTGCCTTAAAAAGCTCTGCACCTCTGGCTGCCACTTCTTCAGGGGTTTCAAATACTATCAGCATTAATGGATAAGTTTCCATCCGCGCAACTTTTTCCTCTTCGATAATGCTTCTTCGCCCTACCAAGCCTTCGATCCCTGCTTTTACCCTGGTGCGATATTCATCCTCCTCGGGCTTACCCTCTGCTGCTTTTCTTGAAACATCAACCAGATCTGCCCAGGTCTTATCTTCAAGCGGAAGAAGGCTGACATATTCATTTAGAAAAACATCCACGGTTTTAGCAAAATCAAGAAGCTGTTCAAAAGTAAGGTCTTTGCCCCCGAAAATTCTCTCCAGCGTTTGCACAGAAACAATCCCCTTAAAAAGGGTAATCTGCCTGGCTATGCTTTCGAGCATTACTCTTATTTTTACGCCCTGATCAAGAGTTCGTCCTGCAATTTTTTGCGGCATACTAGAAGCCCTGGCTGCTTCTGCCCAGAGTGTTACTCTAACCGGTTCGCCTAAACGCATATCTACAACCTTTCTATTATTAGCTATGTGTTTTTCGTATTATTTATCGAATAATTTCACTTTTTAGCTCAATAGAATTTTTACATCTTCCCAGGGTTCCTGCCTGGCAAAAAAGTCAGAAGAAACCGCAGCCATATCTGCTGCCATAGCAAAAACACCTTTTCGTTCTTTTGCAGACAAGCTTGCCAGTGCCTGCGCCAAAGCTCCTCTTTTTAAAATTCTTACGCTTCTGTTGTCACCCAAAACAAAAGCTTCCCGCATCTTCCAGCCAGGCGTTTTGTCAACCAAAGAATCAATTGGGCTGTCTACATGGAAAGTAGGTCTGCTTTGATCTCCCAAATTTAAACAAAGGTTCCATACTTCGGAAATCTTTGTCCTGTGATAGCCAAAGAGCAAAACCAGATAAGCAAGAAACACTCCTTTATTGGGATAAATACCCAAATCATGCCCAACTGCTCTTCTCATCTGC
>JAPLLA010000007.1:9110-25618 GCA_026387795.1 Candidatus Saganbacteria bacterium
CACCCTGAAACCTCTTAATAAAAAAGCGTTCTATTTCTATGGATCCGCCAATTCTTAAAAACGGAAAATTGCGCTTCCCCACTCTTACATTCAAAACCAGATCCATTCCCCCAAAAGTCTCCCCGGCCCCAAATTCCAAAGAAAAATGATGGGGATAAACAATTCTTCTGGCAGCAGCATCGGGAACCCTTCCGTTTCTTACTCCCTGTAAATCTGCTCTATCTGCAACCATAACTATGCCACCCTCCCAAACTCTTCCACAAAGTCTCGGCACAATCCTCCCACTTCTCGCATAGGTTCTTTCCTAACCAATATACCCAAATGGCTCGCTTTTTTTACTACGGCAAATCGTTTTTTTGAAGCAGGAGTTCTAATCCGATCAAAACCCATACGCATATTTTTCTCCGGAGCCAAAGTATCCGCTTCTCCAGAGACTTCAAGACAGGGTTCATCAATACGACTCATGTTATCAAGAAAATTAATCTTCCCGTCAAGAGAACAAAAACCCCGCATAACGGCCATTACTTCTACTAATTGATAAAGCATCCCTGGAGTAATCCCTTCTACCCCGTAATTAAGCAGATTAATTAAAGCTGCTGCTTCTGGCTTATCCATATTCTCAAAGTCATAAAGATCTTTTAATACCGGCATATGTTGAAGCACAAACTGAGGAAGCATTGCCAACGTACTAGCCAAAGGTACAAACGCTTTTCCAAAAAATTTTAAGGGGTCGAATGGGGTCGCAGGCAAAACCCCTGCACCTAAATTGTATAACCTAAGCTGCTGTATCGTAGGCTGATCCGCCAATGTAGAAGGACCCGCAATATTAACAATTCCTGCGATCCTATCATCCTTTAGCTTGCCGTCAGCAAAAAGTTCCCTATAAGATCCTGCATAAGCATTCCCAGTCATTGCCCCCAAGCTATAATCTATCAGCACAACCTTGGGATAACCCGTATAAGCAGTAACAAAATCAATATATGTTTTTAAATATCGCACCAAATCGTCAAAACAGAGTGCAGGCATAAATGGATTTTTAATCCCCAATTTTCTGTCCACATATCTTCTGTCCAAGCGGCTGCAATAAGGGGGATTAGCCAAAAAGAGCCTTAATCCATATCTAGCCAAAAGGTTGGCCAAAGAAGCCTCATTATCCAAAACCTTAAAATCGCCACCATCTGTACGAATACGAAGAGCATTGGTACTAGTAAGGACCCCGGGAAGTACAATCACAGGATAAAAATCCTGACGCACATCGTGCGGGGAATGCAGCTCATAAATTAAATGCAAATATTTAGGGCGCTGTCCTCTCCCTACTAAATGACTGGTTTTTTCCAAATAATGCCTAAATTCCCCTTCTCTAAATTCAAGCGGTCCATACTCTGTCCTTTCGCTCAAATGCCTTGGCGCAACAGCAGTAAAATCTTCGGTCTGGCGTACAACCATAAGGACTGAAAGATCCATGGGTTTAGGCTTGCGTAGTTCAAAAAGATCCATTGCTCTGCGCACCGGTCCACGCACAGAACCTAAAACCCGTACAATTTGATCCACAGGCATTGAAGCCAAGTGCATATCCTCCCTGTATAGTGATATCGAGCCCCTTTACTAAAAATTTCAACAAAAGAAAACCTATATGTTATAATTCTTTTCAATGGAACGCTTCTTAAAAAGCCGCTACAAAGTCGAAGAAAAACTGGGAGAAAGCCCTTTTTCCGTTACCTACAAAGGATCCTATTTAGGATCCCATAAACCAGTTGCCGTAAAAATATATAAAAGAGGAACCCTCAATAATTTTTTAATCAAAGCCATGAAAGAAAAAGTGCGCGCGCTGCTTTCTTTTTCCCACCCTTCGATTGCCAAGGTGCTCGACGGTGACTACGGCTGGCAGGGTTTTTATTACGTGCGTGAATATGTAGAAGGGAAAAGCATCCGCGATCTGCTGGGAGAAAACCACGTTTTCGCCCTGGACGACGCTTTAAACATTGGGATAGAGGTCTGCAAAGCCTTAAAAGTATGCCACGAAAACGGCATAGTGCACGGCGCACTAAACCCCAACAACATTTTCATCGACAGCCAGGGGATCGTAAAAGTTACTGATTTTGTCATTGAAGGTGAAATTAAGGAATCTGTAGAGCAAAAAGCGGAATTCATACAAGAAGGAGCCCCTTACCTTTCGCCGGAAGAAGTAGCAGGGAGCCAGGCCTCTTTTCTTTCCGATATTTACTCTTTAGGGCTGGTACTTTTTGAAATGCTGGCAGGAAAATATCCTTTTGCAAGTGGCACCAATGCTTCGGGACTAGAACTAGCGCTTAAAAAGCTTAAAAACACCCCTCCCCTCCTAACCAAATTCAACCCCAACATACCAAAACCCATAGAAGAGATCATTGCCCGAAGCCTTAACCGCGATCCGCTACTGCGGTTCCCTTCTATAGACGACTTTGCCAGCAGTTTAAATAACCGGAGCACTATAATCAATATCCCTTCTTTTGATTTTCCCGCTTTTAACTACGAATCCATAGTTGGAGAACCGGAAAAAAAGGAAGTCTATTCAAGCGTTATTTCCGTGCAAGAAAAAAAACAATTCAAACAGCTTTGGAACTGGATCCTGCAAGCCTTGGTGGCAGCAGTACTGGGCGGAATCGCTTTTGCTACCATCCAAGCATGGTTAAGGTAAAACTATGGTGCAATGGTTTATTTTTTATTTATTATTTTTAGTCGTATTCCTGATCGCTGCGGCAATCATTGTGATCAGGATTAAAATCTCCCATCCATTCCGGATTGTTTTCTTGTTGACGGCTGCCATCGCCATTCCGGTATTGGTACAACTGATTTTTTATTCTTTTACACCGGAACTGCCCACTGTAACCGTGCCAAACCTGGTAGGAATGTCTCCGGCAGAGGCGGAAAAAATCTTAACACTAAAACACCTTTCCTTAAAAATAAAAGAGGTAATCCCTCCGGGAGACACCTCCCCCGATGTTATTTTGGACCAATTACCTGAAGCAGGAAATGACGTAAAAACCGGGAAAGTGGTCTCTGTTTCCGTAAGCTCCGGCCCAAAAAGGGTTATGGTCCCCAACTTGATCGGCAGGCCCCTTTCACAAATCTATGTAGTATTACAAGAAATGGGTTTTGTTTTAGGAGAAATAAGAATCAAGCCCGGAACCGATTATCCGGATAATACGGTCATAGAACAAGCCCCCGAACCAAATTCAGAAGCAGCTCCGGGAAGTAGTTTGGATATTACGATCATGTCTAACCCAAATAACGAAGAAAACGAATAAAAGAAACGAAAGGAAAAACAAATGGTTAAAATTGCGCCTTCGATCTTATCCTCAGACTTTAGAAATTTAGAAGCAGAAATACAAAAAGTAGAAAAAGCAGGAGCAGACCTGATCCACGTTGACGTAATGGACGGGCACTTTGTGCCAAATATCACCATGGGACCATTGGTTGTTTACGCAGTAAGAAAAGTTACCAAGCTCCCCTTGGATGTCCACTTGATGATAGAAAACCCGGAAAAATACATTGAAGCTTTTGCCAAAGCAGGCGCAGATATCATTGGGATTCACGCCGAAGCCTCTAAAAACATGACTCGGGATATTGCCCAAATTAAAAAACTAGGATGCAAAGCCTGCATCACAATTAACCCGGGAACATCGGTAAAGCCAATCCTACGGGTTTTGGACAAAGTGGACATGGTGCTGGTAATGAGTGTCCATCCGGGTTTTGAAAAACAGGTTTTCATGACAAACGCGCTAGGAAAAATAAAGGCCTTAAGAAAAATCGCAACTGAAAAAGGGTTAAATCTGGATATTGAAGTAGACGGTGGGATCAACAGTCAAACTGCGCATCTTGCTATACAAGCAGGGGCAAACGTATTGGTAGCAGGTTCAGCAATTTTCTATGCCAAAAGCGCGGCTAAGGCCATCCGGGAATTAAGGGAGTCAAAACACTCGAGGCCGTTGCCAAAGGTTCCCACCTCACCCTAGATCCTACTTATCGAAAAACTGTTCAACCTGTCCCTCTCCATCTGGAGATGGAGAGGGACAAATCACTACTACTATACAAGTAACTGTTTGTGGGTGAGGCAGCCCTACAAAAGACCGAGCCGGTTAATTGGAGCAGAAACCATAGTCCCGGAAGGAGTATCCTTGAGGATATAACCTTTCGCAATAATTTGTTGTTTTATTCTATCCGCACTTTCGTAATCCTTGTTTTTTCTAGCTTCGTCTCTCTCTTTGCATAAACGCTGAACCTCTTCAGTGATCACTTCTTCTTTTTGCAGTTTTAATCCTAAAACCTCTCCCAGCTTTAGCATCAGTTCTTTAATTTCTTTTAGTCCAGCCCCTGTTTTAGCCTGGATCTGTTTGTGTGCTAAATTCGCCAAATCAAAAATCACTGCCAGAGCTTGCGCAGTATTAAAATCATTATCCATCGCAGCCACAAACCGCTCTTCAAGGGTTTCCAACTCACCCCCTTTTATTCCCCCTCTCTTAATAAGAGAGGGGGATAGGGGGTGAGTTGACAAGTAAAATTCGATGTCCCCTACCGTATTCTGCAACCTAGCCAGAGCTTCTTCGGAGGCCTTCAGCTGTTCATCCGTAAAATTGATCGGACCGCGATAGTGGGTTCCCAGCAAAAAAAGCCTGACTGCCATAGGATTAAATTTCGCAAAGATATCCTTCAGAGTAAAAAAGTTACCTAAGGATTTGGACATCTTTTCTTTGTTTACATTGACGAACCCGTTGTGTATCCAATACTTGACCCATGGAACCTTACCAAACGCAGCTTCTGACTGTGCAATCTCATTTTCATGATGAGGAAAAACCAGGTCCAGCCCGCCACCGTGGATATCAAACTGCTCTCCCAAGTATTTGGAAGACATGGCAGAGCATTCAATGTGCCATCCCGGTCTACCTGGACCCCAAGAGCTCTCCCAAGCTGGCTCTCCTGGCTTTGATTTTTTCCAGAGGACGAAATCGAGAGGATCTTTTTTGCTTTTATCTACAGAAACCCTTGCACCAGAATCCAAGTCGTCCAGTTTACGATGAGAAAGCTTGCCGTATCCATCAAATTTCCTAACGGAGAAGTAAATCCCATCTTCCAACTCATACGCGTAACCTTTTGTAACCAATTCAGTAACTATCTTTAACATTTCCCCAATGTGTTCTGTGGCTTTCGGGTAGACATCCGCCTTCTTAACCCCCAACTCCTCCATCACCTCAAAATACGATTGCGTATATTTCTCCGCAACCATTCTGCATCTATCTTTAATGTTTTGAATTTCGATATTTGAATTTGTTTCGGATTTAGGATTTAGGATTTCGGATTTCTTGATGATCTTATCGTCAACGTCTGTGATATTCTGCACATGCTTCACTTTGTACCCCTTGAATTCCAAGTAGCGGCGGATGATGTCGAAGGTAACGTAAGCACGGCCGTGGCCAAGGTGGGTTTCGTCGTAAGGAGTAATTCCGCAGACGTACATTGTAACTTGATCCGCATTTTGCGGCTTAAATTCTTCTAGTTCTTGGGTTAAAGTATTATAAACTTTAAGTACCATAATAATCCCCTTTATCTACTAAACCTCAAATGACTCGAGAGCAGGAATTTTCCCCTCTTTATCATAAACTACCAGATTAATTTTAATTTCCGGATACAACTTCATAAATTGGCGATATTTGGATAAAGTAAACGACTTTGCTGTAACCTTAACTTCAAACGCCTCTTTCCCATCCACTACAAAATCCACTTCATTTTTTTGTAAAGTTCTCCAAAATTTAATTTTATCCAGCTCTTGGTAACGATCTAATAGCTGGCGGAAAACCGCATTTTCCAAAAGAGCCCCTAAATCGGTCCGGCTTGCAGGTAAAGCACTCTCCCCATAGAAAAAATTACGCAGCCCAAGGTCGTAGAAATACACTTTGGGCATTTTAGTCATCTCCTTACGTACATTACGATAAAACGGCCGGACCAATGCCAAATGATACGATTTTTGCATGACATATAGATAGTTTTCCACTGCGGTTTTTGAAACCCCCAGCGTCCGGCTAAGTTCATTTACATTTACCAAGTTCCCGGTTTGGGCAGCCAAAATCTTTAAAAGCTTGTAAAAGACTTCTTCCTGCCGGATTCCTGTCTCGTAGATATCCTTTTTTATATAGGAACTAACCAATTCCTGCAAAAGTTCTCTTTTCTCCTGTAAAGGGGAAAGTACCACCCTCGGATATCCTCCCCACGTCAAGTATTCATCATAAAGTAAGCGGATTTCCTCCCTCTGGCTTAAAGAAAAAGTATTCAACACACCCCTTAATTCTTCCCTTCCTTTAAACCGAAGAAACTCTCCAAAAGAAAGAGTCCGCACCTCAAAAAGTTTTTTCCTCCCTGCCAATGAATCCTTAAACTTTGCATCAACATAAAATGAGGATGAACCAGAAACAATCAGTTTTATTTTATCTTTATATTCATCATAAATATACTTCAAAAAATTGGTAGGATCTGCCAAATATTGGATTTCATCAATAAATATATAGCTGCGCTGCTGGACATCCAGCGGAAAAATCTTAAAAAGATTACGCGGATGCTCGTTTAAAAGTGCTAAATAAGAAGGATCTTCCAAATTCAAAAAATGAAAAGAGAGTCCCTTTTCGGATAAGGATTCCCCTATCTGCTTTAGAATCGTGGTCTTACCTGTCTGCCTTGCTCCAATCAAAAGGAGGATCAAGTCACTTTCTAGCTGCCCTAGCGCCTTTTCCGTAATATCTCTTTTTATTCCTATCATACGTATATTCTAGTATATTTTTAGTATTATCCCTTGTCAAGTACTTTTTATGCAATATTTAGATCTTACTAAGTACAAATTATTGAGTTTTGGAGGAAATCTTAACATATTAAGTGGGGATAGGAAAGAAATCTCATAAAACAAGTATTATTCATCAAACCAACTACTAATCTCAGCACAAGTTAATGCTGAAAAATCTTTTACATACCGGTCAACACGGTGGCCATCAGAACGTAATTCTTCTTCGCTAAAAATAGTCCCTACTGCAACAATCCTTCCATATCTTGCTGCATTAAGCGATCTCAAACCAAGCGCCGCATCTTCAAAACCAATACATCTTTCCGGCGATAAGCCCAAAGAAGATGCAGCAGTCAAATATCCTTCTGGATGAGGCTTGGTATTTTTTACTTGGGAACCCGAGACAACAACATTAAACCTATGCAAAAGATCTAAAGCAGTTAATATTTGTATCGTCTCTTCCCTCGCTGTTGATGTATTAACTGCTACAGGAATCCCTTTTTCTGCTATCTCTCCAATTAATCTTGTTACCCCGGGGATTGCTAATTCATTAAATCTTCCTGCGGACATATAAACCTGCAGCTGCTCTCTATATAAACACCGCTTTTCCCCTGTTATTACTAAAACCTCAGATTCGTTTCCTTCTACTTCCGGAAATAACCTAGCCACCGCATTACGCGTAGATCCCCCACTTATATCACGTCTATAATCAACATGCTGGGGATAAGACCTCCCTCTATTTCTTAACACCTGATCCCAAGCTTTACGATGCAAAGATTCGCTATGGATAATGACCCCGTCCATATCAAAAACTATCCCATATTTGGCTGTACTACTTCTAATTACTTGCATATCTATTTATCGGCAGAGAATAGATTGGATTTCAGATTTATTATTGAAATGCTTTAGGATATTTTCTTCTTAAACCGCAGCACGCTTAATGAGAAGATGACAGCACTAAACAAAAACAGCGGCCAAACCTCTGGCCAAAGCATCTCCAACCCCACCCCTTTCAAAAATATCCCCCTCACAATGACCAGAAAGTAGCGGATCGGAAGAAGGTAAGTAACGTATTGGATAAATTGGGGCATATTATCTATCGGAAAAACAAATCCGGACAAAATGATCGAAGGGATCATGACAAAAATTACAGACATCATCGCCTGGGTGCGGGTAGCAGAAATCGTAGAGATAAAAAGGCCCTGGCCTAAATTGGTAGCCAAAAAGATCACCCCTAAAAGAAGAAGGAGCAAAAAACTTCCCCTAAGCGGCACTTGAAACCAAAAGAGTCCAACACCGGTAATTAGAAATATATTAAAAAAATTAATCACCAAGGCTTGATCGGAGAAACAATCAATTGCTCAAGTGTCCCCCTCTCTTTCTCCTTCACAATGGCAAAAGCAGGAAAAAGTGTGGCTTGCAGGGTTAAAAGCAGCGCGATTAGTGCAGGGATCATAAAATAAACGCTCTTTAGCTCTTCGTTGTACCAAATGCGGGTCCTTACATCAATCGGCTGCCAAGGAGGCTCCTTTTTGAGGATGCTCCCTACGCTTGTTCGCATCATCTGCGCCACATAAGAATAAGCCACGCTGGCCATGGCAACATTGGAACCATCCATAATCACCTGCACGCTGGTCGGCTTATTGACCAGAAGTTTATAAGAAAAGTTTGGAGGGATGTTAACTGCTACCTGGACCTGCGAATCATCCAGCTTTCTCTTTAGATCCTCTTCGTCCTTAAGATAATATTTTAGGTCTACATATTGCGTGTGAGTCATACCTGTTACAAATTCCCTGCTGATCGATGTACGCTCCTGGTCCAATACGCCTAAAGGAACATGCACTACATCTGTAGTTGCCACATAACCCAAAAGCACCAGCTGGATAAGCGGCGTCACAAAAGCCACTATCACCATGCGGCGGTCTCGGGTAAATTGGATAAACTCTTTTTTTATTACGCTTATTAATCTTCCGTGCATTTATTACAACCTCTTTGAAAACCTTCTTGAGCTAAGCAGGATCATCAACAAAGCAAACCCTATTAAAAGAGAAAAATCCCACCACAAAGATGTGATCCCCACCCCTTTAAGAAAAATTCCCCTCATGATAACGATAAAATAACGTGCGGGCACAAAAAAAGTAATCCCTTGTAAAAATACCGGCATACTGTTAATCGGGAAAATGAAGCCTGAGAGAAGCTGGGTTGGTAACATTGTCAGGATCAAAGCCAACATCATTGCTTCTTCCTGGCTTTTGGCAATGGTTGAGATAAGAAGTCCCAACCCCAACGCACCGGATAAAAACATAAAAGAAGATACATAAAGAAAGGTCAGACTCCCTTTTAAAGGAACGCCAAACCAACCGCAGCCAATCACTGTAACCAAAGTAACGTCTATCAATGCTACAAAAACATAAGGAAGAAGTTTCCCGATCATTAACTCATATGGCTTAAGCGGGGTAACCAAGAGCCCCTCCATTGACCCCCTCTCCCTTTCCCCTACAATTGAAACAGAAGTAAGGGATGCCGCAAGCATCATTAGGATCATGGCAATGAGCCCCGGGATGTAGAAATCTACGCTTTTCTGGTCCGGGTTATACCAAAAGCGCGGAATAATTTCGAAGTTAAGCTTATAGTTAAACTTTTCGTAGAGTAAATCACGAGAATACTTATCAGTAATAGTATTGATGTAAACCAAAGCGGAATTTGCCATATTAGGATCAGAACCATCCACAATCACCTGCACCGGAGCAGTCTTCATCTCCTTGATTTTTTCTCCAAAGCGGCGCGGGATATTGATAACTACTTTTACTTTTCCCTCATCCAAAAGCCTCCCCATCTCACGTTCGCTGCCAATAAAATAATTGTAGTCAAAATATTCGGAATTTGTAAAATTACCCAAAAACTCTCGGCTCTGCGGGCTTTGGTCCTGGTCATAAACAGCAGTAGACAGGTGTTTTACGTCAAAACTTACTGCATAACCAAAAAGAAGCAAAAGCAGCACAGGCAAAAGCAAAGCCAAAGCCAAGGTCCTGGGATCCCGTACAATATGGATAAATTCTTTTTTAAAGATCTGCCAAATTCTGCGCTTCATAATTATTGCCCTCTATGCAACAAATTTCTGGAAACCTGCGGCTAAATGCCGCGGTTTCCAAATGTTACCGAAACATGGGAACTGGAAACCGAGACATTCAGTCTCAGGTTTCCAGTTCCCTGCGTTTCATTTACGCTCCCTTTCAACCAAAGAGACAAAAACTTCATCCAAGTCTGCTGCACCGGGGACTAAGTTTTTAAATTCTGCCGGAGTTCCACTGGCAATAATCTTCCCTTGGTACATAAGCGCCAACTTCTGGCAAAATTCCGCTTCGGTCATGTAGTGGGTAGTAACCAATACTGTAGTTCCCGCTTCTGCTAATTGGTAAATCAGCTTCCAAAAATTTTTGCGGGACCTGGGATCTACCCCTGAAGTCGGCTCATCCAAAAAAAGCACTGGCGGCTTGTGTAAAATAGCACCACCTAAAGCCAGTCGTTGTTTAAAACCCAGAGCAAGGTTAGAGGTTAACTCCCCTTCTCTCCCTACAAGGCCTGCCATCTTTATGATTTCCCCAATTCTCATCCCCCTAATCTTAGGATCAACATCGTAAACGCCGGCATAAAAATCGAGGTTTTCAAAAACAGTCAGATCCTCATAAAGAGAAAATTTTTGCGACATATAACCAATGGATGCTTTAATTTGCTCAGATTCTTTTTTAACATCAAAACCAGCAACACTCCCGCTACCACCATCAGGATCCAAGAGTCCACACAACATTCTAATAGTGGTAGTCTTTCCTGCCCCATTGGGACCAAGAAAACCAAAGACTTCCCCTTTTTTTACTTCAAAAGAGACATCGTCTACAGCAATAAAGCTGCCAAAACGTTTGGTAAGATTATTTACTGTAATCGTACTGTTATTATTGTTCATTGTTTGTCAAACCTGTCGATTAAATCTAAAAATGCTTCTTCCATGCTTCTTCCGCCTACTACTTCATTCCTAATATTCAAGGGAGTATCTATTTTCATGAGTTTGCCTTTATACATAAGCGCTACGCGGTCACAGCGGCTGGCTTCATCCATATATGCGGTAGAAATAAAAACCGTTACTTTTGGGACCAAACTAGAAATAATTTTCCAAAACTCCTGGCGGGAAACAGGATCCACCCCTGTAGTAGGCTCATCCAAAATCAAAAGTTCAGGTTCATGTATTAATGCACACATTAAAAGAAGCTTTTGCTTCATCCCTCCAGAAAGTTTCCCACCTTGCCTATCCACAAAAGGTGCAAGTCTGGTAAACTGGAGCAGCTCTTTTTTCTTTTGTTCTTTGGTTACGTGGGGAATTCCATAAAGATCCGCATAGAAATCAAGGTTTTCCATTACTGTCAGATCGTTATAAAGGCTAAAGCGCTGGGGGACATAACCGGTTTTTTCGCGCGGCAGGATTTTGATCGTGCCGCTGGTTGGCACAATCAGGTCCAAAAGAAGACGCATGGTCGTGGTTTTTCCAGCCCCATCCGGCCCGAGTAACCCAAAAATCTCCCCTTTGTTTACTTGCAAAGAAAAATTATCGACAGCGGTAAGGTTGCCAAATTTTTTAGTTAGGCCTCTAGTTTCAATTGCCAAGCTTGGCATCCGCGGGCATTCCTGGTTTCAAAAGTTGGTCGGGATTTTGGATTTTTATCTTTACCGCAAAAACCTGGTTCAAGCGTTCTTTTTGGGTCTGAATATTTTTAGGGGTAAATTCCGCTTGGTCGGAAATAAAAGTAACTGTACCGGGAAATCCTTTACCAGGAAAAGAATCAACAAAAACCAATGCATTTTGCCCGAGTTTAATCTTCCCCACTTCTGTCTCAGGTACAAATATTTTAAGATAAACCTCGTTTAAATCCGCCAAAGTAAAAAGCGGAAGGCCAATCGAAACCAATTCCCCTTTTTCTATGTTTTTGCTCAAAATAACGCCATCTATAGGGGAGGTAACCACTGCATTATCCAAAGCAATTTTTGCCAGCCTTTTGCTTGCGGAAGCTTGATCCAAGTCCGCTTGTGCGGCACGATACGAAGAAGTAACCTCGTCATTTTTTTGGTCGCTGATCATACGGTTGGCAAAAAGCTCTCCCGCGCGTTTAAATTCCTTGAAGCTTAATTCAAACCTAATCGCAGCTGCCTTTTCAATTGCTACTGCCTGGTCATAGCGCGCCTGGGAATTTTTGGGATCCACCTTGACCAGAATGTCCCCTTTTTTAACTTTGTCTCCTTCATCAAAAAAACGCTCCAAAACTTCTCCTGCAGTTTGGGAACCGATTTGCACTTCTGTAGCCTCGATAGTACCTGAACCGGCAATGCCATGATTGGAAAGCACGTTAAAAAGTTTGATTCCAATAAGGAGTCCCACCACTGCCACTATTGCAACAATTGCAATGACAATTCTACGTTTCTCCATTTGTAGCCGCCTCCTTATCCTCGCTTTTTACTCCATCCACTCATACTCAACCACTTCCAAGGGATCTCCCCACATGTAAATGGTAACCACATCTTTTTTACGCTCCCCTACAATTTTAACCCTGCGTTCGTTCTTCCCAGCTTCTGCTTTTAAGGATTTAGCTTTATCTCCTAGCAAATAGAATTTGGCATTATCTACTGTAATAAAACCAGGAAAACCTCCTTCTATATCAATCCATGTAATCTTGCCAATAAAAGTTTGTTTCCCTGTATTCAATTTAAAAATCTGCGTTCCAGTCGCTTTATTGATCCTGGCTTTGGCAAGTTCATAATCATATTTTGCCTGCAGGAACTCGATTTCTGATTTGGTAAGTGCTACCTGTGCATCGAGCACCTCAAGGTTTGTTTCTAGTCCAGCATCATATTGCAAAGTAGCAAGCTTATAATTCTCCCCTGCTAATTCCAGGGCTTTTTGGGTGCTTTTCAAGGTGTCGTACGCAGTAGCAAAAGAGGTATATGCGTTCTTCACATCCAAAGCTACTGCTTTTTTTAGCCCTTCTTTAGAAAATCTTAGCTTTTCTACATTTGCAGAAGCTTCTTTTACCTGATTCATGTTTTTTAACCCGTCAAAAAGTGTCCAGTTTGCAGTTGCCAAAACCGTCCACCCTTGTGTTTGCGCATCAAAAATAGGATAGCGGGTCATGCTGTAATTGGAAGTACCCACCAAGGCAACACTCGGATAAAAGGTTCCTTTTGCAACAGAGACTTGGTCTTCTGCCATGGCTTGGCTTAAGTCCAGTTTTTTGAGGTCCGGACGGTTGTTATTTGCTATTTTTAAAATTTCGTTATAAGTGGGAAAGGTCTTTAATTCGTCAAACTTATCTTCGGAAAAAGGCTGTGCCCAATCTACCTCTATTCCCAAAGCACTCCCATATTTATTTTTTACCAATTCATAAGCTGCCCTAGCCTTGGTCAAACCAACTTCTGCTTCTGCAGCTTGTACCTCTGTCCTTAAAACCTCTGCCCTGGTGGAAATACCTGCTTTAAACCTGGCTTTTAAGTTGGCTAGATGGGAGTCTGCCATTTCTACTGATTTCTGAGCCAAAGCCACATTTTCCCTGGACTTTAAAACATCGAAATAAGAACTGGTAACATCAAACTGTACATCTAAAATTTTATTTGCCAGATCTGCCCTGGCACCATCCAAGCTTTTTACCGCAGCACCATAACCAGAAAGGATCGATCCTCCGGCAAAAATCGGCTGGGAAAGCTGCAGGTTCCATGCTTTGGTAGGGGCTTGAGCATCCACACCCATGATGAATTGTTGGTTAACCCCTCCCACCTCTATTTGTACTTCATATGGTTTGCTATAGCTAGTCCCATAATTCCCACTGGCAGTAAGTAAAGGCATGAATTTCCCAAATGCAGATCCTGCTTTGGCTTCTTCTGCTTCTACTGCTTTTTGTGCACCCAAAATGTCTGGGTTGTTATCAAGCGCGGTTTTTAAGCTGTCCGAAAGGCTAAGCCCCCAACAACTCTCCACCCCAAAAAACAATATACAGATTAAAACAATTATTTTTTTCATGCTCTCACCCCACGGTCTGAATGATTTTCTTAGCCAGCGCTACAGCAGAAACAGCATCTTTGCTGTACTGCGCACCAATCTTTTTTGCGTATTCGGGAGTAACCACTGCACCGCCAATAATGATTGGGACATTGATCCCTGCTTCCAAAAGTTGCTCTCTTACTTCTGCCATTTCAACCATGGTAGTAGTAAGAAGCGCGGATAATGCAATTGCTTGCGGCTTATGTTTTTTGGCAGCTGCCAAAATCTGCTCCGCAGGAACATCTTTGCCTAAGTCTACCACTTTAAAACCGTTGTTTTCCAGCATCATCCTTACAATATTCTTGCCGATATCGTGGATGTCTCCTTTGACTGTTGCTAAAAGTATTGTACCAAGATGCTTTACCGATCCATGCGGTATTTTTTTCTTGCAAATATCAAAGCCTTTTTGCATTGCTTCTGCAGAAGCAATTACCTGCGGCAAATAGTATTTACCGGAAGAAAAATATCCTCCCACCAGTTCCATTCCAGGGATCAAGCCCTGGTCAATGATCTTTTGCGGAGCAAGTCCTTTTGCCAGCGCTTCGTTTACCCATTTTTCAGTCTGGTCTTTGTCCCCTTCTATTACTGCTGCTTTAATATCTTCCGGACCCTTAAAAACCTTTGCTTTTACTGTCAGCTCTTTTTTGGCACTTTTTACTTTAACGCCTTTCCACTTTTCCGCTTCTTTTTTGAATGCTTTCAGAGAGTCCGCATAAGCCTTTTTGCGGTTTGTGATTTTTAGAACGCTTTCTAGCGTTTTTATTACATGCGTATCAGTAGGATCAATAATTGCAGCATCTAAGCCCGAGAGAACAGCAACTGCCAAGAATAATGCGTTTAATTTTGAACGGTCCGGAAGACCGTGGGAAACATTGCTGACACCTAGAATCGTTTTTACTCCAAACTTTTTCTTAATCTGCTGCAAAGCCTTGATAGTTTCAAGAGGAGCATCTACCCCAATGCTTGCGGTCATGACCAATGCATCTGCAAAAATCCGCTCCTTTGGAATCCCTAGTTTTTTGGCTGCTTGGATAATTTTACCGATAACCACAACTCTCTCTTCTGCTGTTTTGGGTACGCCTTTTTCTCCGATTGCCAATGCGATAAACGGGACACCAAATCTTTTAACTAAAGGAAGAACTTGCTCCAATCCTTTTTTATCTCCGCTCACGGAATTAAGCAAAGGCCTGCCCACAAAAGCCTTGAGCCCGGCTTCAATTACCAAAGGATTGGGTGAGTCTACAGAGAGAGGAAGATTGGTTGCAGTTTCTAAGGTATGGATCGCTTTGGGCATAGTAGAAAGGTCATCGCCGTCTGCAATGCTTACATTAAGGTCCAAAAGATGCGCACCTGCTTCTGTCTGCTTGGTTGCATCCAAACGAAGCAGAGAGAATTTTCCACCCCTAATCTCCTCTGCCAAAACTTTTCTCCCCGTAGGATTCATCCTCTCACCAACTATTAAAATCCCTTTTTCTGGCTGTGTCACTACTTTAGTTCTACTCGCAAATTTTTCGCCTTGAATGCCTTGTTTGCCTTGCTTGCCTTGTGTGCCTTGGTTTACTGTTTTACGAACCGCAGCAATGTGGCTACTGTTTGTCCCGCAACATCCACCAACAATACGTACTCCTAGTTTGAGAAACTTTTTAGCATATTCCCCAAACTCTTCTGCGGTCATCGTATAAACAGCTTTGTTGTTGATAAGTTGAGGTGTCCCAGCATTGGGCATAACCAGAACAGGAACAGTTGCAGCGTTTACCAGTCTTTGCGCAATTGGAAGCATGGCATCTGGCCCAAAACTGCAGTTTGCAGCAATTACATCAATTCCAAGCGGCTCAAGCACCGCACAAGCAACCTCTGGAGTAGTCCCCGAAACCGTAGCTCCATTCTCATCGTAAGTAAAGCTGGCAATAACTGGAAGATTGGTGTTTTCCTTAAATGCAAGGACTGCAGCACGCATTTCCTGGAGATCTGAAATAGTTTCAATGCTGACCAGATCTGCGCCATGTTTTTCAAATAGAATAGCTGATTTCTTATATGCTTCATAAGCCTGATCAAAAGAAAGCTCCCCCATAGGCTGCAAAAGTTTTCCAATGGGACCAACAGAGGCACAGACAAAAGCTTTATTGCTTGCGGCTTTTTTAGCCAGCAAAATAGAAGCTTTAATTATTTCCTCTAAGCGCTTTTCCAGTCCATATTCAGCTAATTTAATCTGGCTTGCACCAAACGTATTGGTTTCAATGATATCTGCACCTGCAGCAACGTATTCCTTATGGACCGAACAGATGAGATCCGGGTGGGTAATATTGAGTATTTCTGAGCTTTTATCCAGGGGTGCACCTGCTGCCATGAGGGTTGTGCCCATGGCACCATCCATAACTAAAACTCTTTGATTCAATGCTTTGAGAAAAGAAGAAACCATTTGGGGAAAATTATATCACAAAAAAGATGGTCTTATCTTGCACATTCAATGCGCCGGTCTTGGAACCAAAAAGCTTTTCCTGCACCCTGATCTTCCACAAAGCGGACACTGCTCCCATCCGGCACAACAGGATCGCTTCCTGTCCATTGACACTCAACTACCCCTGCCTGACCAGCCACACTAAGTTTAGTCATATTCACAGGAACATC
>JAPLLA010000051.1:0-6357 GCA_026387795.1 Candidatus Saganbacteria bacterium
GGTTATGACGGCAAATTGATATGGGATACAAGTAAACCGGATGGTACACCAAAAAAACTTTTGGATGTTTCAAGATTAAAAGCATTGGGATGGACGCCCCAAGTTTCTTTGCCGGATGGAATTCGAAAAGTATATGACCTTTATCTGTCCCGTTTTAAATAAAAGGAGGCTTAACCTTGGAGAGTGCTTATGAAGAGATTAAATATAACGGGGAATTAATTGCCATAATTTTACGCTCTAATTTTACCTCAAAAGAAACGGTTTTTTTTAGCGCTCCGGAGTTTTCTCAGCAAATGGGCTATATTGTTTATCCTAAAGGTGGAGTAATTAAGGCCCATGCGCATAAAAAAGTAGACCGAAAAGTTTTTTTAACCCAGGAAGTCTTATTTATTAAAAAAGGGCGGTTACAGGTTGATTTTTTTACCAATAACCGCAAGCCTTTTGATACCAGAGAGTTACAGGCTGGAGACACTATTTTTCTATGCAGTGGCGGACATGGTTTTAGGATTCTTGAGGATGCGGAAATGATAGAAGTAAAACAAGGCCCTTATTCAGGCAGAGAGAGCGATAAGGAAATTTTTGAAGGGGTAGAAAATGATTCCAGTAAATGAGCCCTTAATTAAAGAAAAAGAGATAGAGAATGTCCTTGAATGTCTAAAAACAGGATGGATTTCTTCTGAAGGGAAGTTTATCTCTGAATTTGAACAAAAATGGGCACAGTATTGTGGGAAAAAACATGGGATTGCGGTTAGTAATGGGACGACTGCATTAGAAGTAGCAATAAAATGCCTTGATTTAGCTCCTGGGGATGAGGTGATTCTTTCTTCTTTTACTATTATTTCTTGTGCGCAAGCAGTGGTTTATGCTAGAGCAGTACCGGTTTTAGTTGATTCGGAGCCGCGTACCTGGAATATGGATGTTGCTAAGATCGAAGAGAAAATTACCCAAAAGACCAGAGCGATTATGCCAGTACATATTTATGGACATTCTTGTGATATGGATCCAATTCTAGCATTAGCTAAAAAGTATAACTTGAAGGTTATTGAGGATGCAGCGGAGGTTCATGGTGCTGAATATAAGGGTAAAAAATGTGGCAGTTTTGGGGATCTTAGTTGTTTTAGCTTTTATGCCAATAAGATTATTACTACAGGTGAGGGGGGCATGATTTTAACTGATAATGATGAATATGCCGATAAATCCAGGTCTTTGAAAAACCTCTGTTTTAGACCGGAACGCCGTTTTTATCATACCGAATTAGGGAATAATTTTCGCCTGACCAATATGCAGGCTGCGATTGGATCTGCTCAAATCGATCGGATCGAAGCGATAGTTGAAAAAAAACGCAAAATGGCGAAAACATATACTGATCGATTACGGCATATTAAGACTCTGCAATTACCTGTAGAAGAGCCCTGGGCTAAAAATGTTTATTGGATGTATGGAGTAGTTATTAACGAATCAACGGGAATGGATGCTGTCTCTTTTGCTAAAAAATTAGCAGACAAAGGAGTAGCCACGCGTCCATTTTTTCTTGGAATGCATGAGCAGCCGGTTTTCCACGAAATGGGGCTTTTTAAAAGTGAGCGATATCCTGTTTGTGAAAGAATTGCAAGGCAAGGCTTATATTTGCCTTCAGGTTTAACTTTAACGGATCAACAGATTGAAATGGTTTGTACTGCAGTAGAAGAAATACTGGGTTAATAGGAGCGTATTTTGGAAAATATAGAAGAATTTGATCATATTATAGAGCCTGGAAGGGGAATCAAGCATTATTGGCGGGATTTATGGCATTATAGAGAATTGTTTTATTTTCTCTCCTGGCGGGATATCCTGGTTCGGTATAAACAAACAGTAATTGGGGTGGCTTGGGGTATCATCCGTCCTCTTTTAACCATGATTGTATTTACGGTTATTTTTGGGCGGCTGGCGAAACTGCCGTCAGGCGGAGTCCCTTATCCGATACTAGTTTTTGCTGCAATGCTTCCCTGGCAATTTTTTGCGAGTTCACTTACAGAGAGCAGTAATGCGTTAATTTCCAATTCAGGGATGTTGACGAAAATATATTTCCCGCGTCTTATCGTGCCTGCTAGTGCAGTGATTGTTAGTTTTGTTGATTTTATGCTTTCCTTTTCTATTTTGGTTGTACTGATGGTTTTTTATCGATTTGTACCAACTTGGAGAATCTTGACTTTACCGTTATTCTTATTTTTTGCTTTTATGGTTGCTATGGGAGCAGGACTTTGGTTGTCGGCACTGAATGTTAAATATCGGGATTTTAGATATATCGTTCCTTTTATAGTGCAATTTGGACTTTATATCTCTCCGGTTGGATTTTCCAGCAGCGTAGTGCCCGGGCATTGGCGGTTTTGGTATTCACTGAATCCTATGGTAGGAGTGATTGATGGTTTTAGGTGGGCAATTTTGGGTGGGAATGCAGATATTTATTGGCCAGGATTCCTATTAGCATTACTACTTACTTTAATGTTGTTTGTCTTTGGTGTTTGGTATTTTCGAAAAATGGAACGGGAGTTTGCTGATGTGGTGTAGCTATGGGTAAAGATACAGTTATAAAAGTGGAAAATTTGGGGAAAAAATATATTATTGGTCACCAGCATGAAGGCCGTGGCAAGTATGTGGCATTGCGCGATGTTATTACAGAAGGAGCAGGAAAATTTTTCCGTTCGCTTACTTTTCGACGCAATTCAGGGATAACGAATTCTCTCAAAGAGGATTTTTGGGCTCTAAAGGAGGTTGGGTTTGAAGTTAAGCAAGGGGAGCGGATCGGGATTATCGGCAGAAATGGGGCAGGAAAGTCTACTTTACTTAAAGTTTTAAGCCGCATTACTGAACCTACTACCGGAAGGGTTTTAATTAAGGGAAGGGTTGCCAGTTTGCTGGAGGTGGGAACAGGTTTTCATCCTGAGCTAACAGGTAGAGAAAATATTTATTTAAATGGTGCGGTATTGGGGATGAAAAGATCAGAAATCCGTAGCAAGTTTGATGAAATAGTGGCTTTTGCTGAAGTGGAAAAATTTTTAGATACACCAGTAAAAAGATATTCTTCTGGTATGTATGTGCGTTTGGCATTTGCTGTGGCTGCTCATTTAGAGCCAGAAATACTGATAGTGGATGAAGTGCTGGCGGTGGGGGATGCTGCCTTTCGTGAAAAATGTCTTGGTAAAATGAGAGAAGTTGCTGGAGATGGTCGGACTGTTTTATTTGTTAGTCACAGCATGCAAGCTGTTGAGATATTGTGTGAACGGGCTATTTTGCTGGATGAAGGGCGAATAATACTTGAAGGAGAACCATCGGATGTTATTCAGCACTACTTAGGGCAAAATGAAGAGAAGCTGTCTACTCACGAGAATGCAGATTTTTGCTTCCCTAATGACCCAGAAAAGTCTGCACAGATAAATAGCATTCGTATTCTTGATAAAGATGGTCAATTGAGTTTTAAGCATGATATTATGAACCCCATAAAAATTCTGCTTGATTTTGAGTTGCGTATTAATTATCCAACCTTGTTTGTAGAGTGTGTCTTTTATAAAGTACATGGGGTAGGGGCTGATGAAGGGGCATTCCTGACTACGAATTATGATTGGGATAATTATAAAAATCAAAAGGATAACAAAAAAATGATGGTAGCTTTTCCTATGCTGAAGGGGAAATATTCTGCAACTATAAATATAGATGCCCCCCTTCTAAATGCTGGAACATATGAAATGGAAATATATTTAACGACAGGGCCTGAGCGTCAAGATACATGCAGGAATATACTATTTGAAATCGGTGATTCTGGAAGTTTTGCTTCAGTTGTGCGTGGTGTGCATCGCGGGGGATTTTTAGCTTTTCCGCTTAAATGGGAAATAAAAAAAAGTAAATTGATGATATAAGTCTAGATATGTTTGTTTGAAAACAGGAAGGAGTTTTTATGGATTTTGACAATAAAGTTGTTTTAGTGACGGGTGGAACCGGCTCTTTTGGAAAAAGGTTTATCAGGATATTATTAAGCGAATATAAACCGAAAAAAGTGATAGTTTTTAGCCGCGATGAGCTGAAACAATTTGAAATGGCCCAGCAATTTGCTGAATATGAAAAAATAATTCGCTATTTTATTGGCGATGTTAGAGATAAAGAGCGTTTAATGAGGGCTTTTCATGGGGTAGACTATGTGGTTCATGCTGCGGCTCTCAAACAAGTGCCGGCAATGGAATATAATCCGACTGAAGCTATCAAAACTAATATTATTGGTGCAATGAATGTCATTGATGCAGCCATTTCCGAGAAGGTCGAAAAAGTTGTGGCCTTGAGTACAGATAAAGCTTGCAACCCCATCAACCTTTATGGGGCAACCAAACTATGTTCCGACAAGCTATTTGTTGCGGCAAACTCTTATTCAGGTGATTCCGGGACAATATTTGCTGTTGTTAGATATGGCAATGTTGTTGGTAGTAGGGGAAGCGTTGTTCCTTTCTTTAAAGAGAAGGTTAAAGAGGGCATATTCCCGATAACCGATGAGCGAATGACCCGTTTCTGGATTACCCTGGAACAGGGTGTCAGGTTTGTGATGAAAGCATTTGAAAGAATGCACGGCGGTGAGATTTTTGTGCCGAAGATCCCGAGTATGAAGGTTATCGACTTGGCGAGAGCAATTTCCCCCACAGCTAAGACCAAAGTGGTTGGGATACGACCAGGAGAAAAACTTCATGAAGTTATGATTTCAATCGATGATGTCCGCAACACTAAAGAGCTTGATGATTGTTATGTTATTCAACCTGCATTTCATTGGTGGAACCAAGATAATCATGCTGAAGGCAATGATGTGCCGGATGGTTTCTATTACAGCAGTGATACGAATAACCAGTGGCTGACGGTTGAGCAACTTAGAAAAATAATTGAGGAGTGCTAAAATTGAAAACCATACCATATGCAACCCAGTGGATTGATGCGGATGATATTAAAGCTGTACTAGAGATTCTAAAATCTGATTGGTTAACTCAAGGGCCAAAAGTTAAAGAGTTTGAAGAAAGAGTTGCCAATTATTGCGGGGTTAAGTATGCTATTGCTTTGAATTCTGGGACCTCCGCTCTGCATGCTGCTTGTTTTGCTTCAAAAGTTGGTTTACAAGACGAAGTAATTACTACACCTATCACTTTTGCTGCTTCCGCAAATTGTGTATTGTACTGCGGAGGAAAACCTGTTTTTGCAGATGTCCAAGAAGATACTTTAAATATTGATCCAGAAGAAATCAAAAAGAAAATTACGTCAAAGACAAAAGCCATTATTCCAGTTCATTTTGCGGGTCATCCTTGTGACTTAGAAAAGATTTATGCTATTGCGAAAGATAATAAGTTAATTGTAATCGAAGACGCAGCTCATGCTTTGGGTGCTGAATATAAAAGTGCAAGGATTGGCTCCTGTACATATTCTGATATGACAATACTTAGTTTCCATGCGGTAAAGCATATTACGACTGGCGAAGGCGGAATGGTTTTAACTAACAATGAAGAATTGTTTAAAAAGATTGTGATGTTTAGAACACATGGGATAACCAAAGACCAAGCGCTTCTAGAAAATAAAGATGAGGGATGCTGGTATTATGAAATGCAGGATCTAGGGTTTAATTATCGGATTACCGATTTTCAGTGTGCCCTGGGCTTAAGCCAACTTAAGAAACTTGACCTATTTGTGAACCGCCGAAGGGAGATTGTTGCGCAATATAACCAAGCTTTTAATGGCCTTGCAAATATAACAGTTCCGATCGAAAAAAGTGATGTTAAATCTAGCTGGCATATTTACCCGGTTAGATTCAAAGGGGAGCGTAAGAACATCTTCAATAAATTACGCGAAAAGGGTATAGGTGTTAATGTCCATTACCTGCCAGTTTATTTTCAGCCGTATTACCGGTCATTGGGTTATCAGACAGGAATTTGCCCTAAGGCGGAGGCATACTATTCCCAAGCGGTCACTTTGCCACTTTATCCGAAGATGAGTTATGAAGATATAAATTATGTAATAGAGAGTGTCGTTGATATCCTGGAGGGTGCAAAAAGATGAAAACGGCGATAATTGTACAGGCCAGGATGACATCAACACGACTTCCGGGAAAAGTCATGAAAGAAGTCCTGGGTAAGCCGTTGCTTGAGTACCAAATTGAAAGATTATTACGCGTAAAATTGTCTAACGAATTAGTAATTGCAACAACCATTAATGAGGCTGACCAGCCAATAGTTGAGCTGTGTGAGAAGCTTGATGTTTTGTATTATAGAGGTTCAGAAAATGATGTGCTCTCTAGATACTATAATGCGGCAAAAGAACATAGATCAGATATTGTGGTCAGGGTTACTTCAGATTGCC
>JAPLLA010000051.1:6378-15119 GCA_026387795.1 Candidatus Saganbacteria bacterium
TATAATAGATCCGGAAGTTATTGATAATGTAATCCAATATTATTTTGATCATCAAAATCAATACGATTTTGTTTCCAATTCCTTAAATGGTAGCTATCCGAGAGGCATGGATGTTGAGGTCTTTACATTTAAGGTGTTAAGCGAGGCCGTTATTGAAGCGGTTAAACAGTCGGAACGGGAACATGTAACCCCATTTATTTATAATCAACCACAACGTTATAAACTAGCTAATATTCCTTATTTTGAAGACCAAAGTAGTCATCGTTGGACAGTGGATACAGTGGAAGATTTTGATTTAATAAAAAAAATAATTGAGACACTGTATCCGAAGAATCCCAATTTTGGGATTGAAGAAGTGTTGGGGATAATGAAAGAACATCCGGAATACATGAATATCAATAAGAATATTAAGCAGAAAATGATAAGTTGAATAGCTTGATTTAAAAGGGTTTTAAAAATGAGTAGAGATGAAATGGAGCAAGAGAGAGTTAGGGTGGGAGAATTCGGTGATGAACATATTGGGGGAAATAAAGGGCAGAATATTATAGCAAGTAATATTGCTCTCTTTACAAGAGTTTTTGCTGGGATACATTTTGTTGCCAATTTAATTATAGATAACCATGCACTAAAGGCAGTCATAAAAGGGTGAAGATAAATGTACAAACTAGGACTCAAGTTTTGGTCCGTAAATAAACTCTATATGAATGAGGCCTTGCGGCTATATCAAGAGGGCTATTTTCAATATGTAGAATTATATGTTGTACCTAAATCTTATGCTCAATATATGGATCTGTGGTTGGACTTGAAAAAGAAATACAATATTCCTTTCACAATCCATGTTCCACACTTTGCCCATGGTTTTAATTTGGCAACAAAGAGCTGTGAAGATTCAAACATTCAAATGTATAAAGAGGCAAAAGACTTTGCTGATGGGCTTAATGCTCAATATATAATTTTCCATGGCGGAATTGGAGGAGACATTAAAGAAACTACGCGTCAATTAAGATCCTTTAATGAACCCCGCTTATTAATTGAAAACAAGCCCTATAAAGTGCTGTCCGATTCTATGAGTACTTTATTGTGTCGAGGATATAATATTGAAGAAATCAAACATGTTATCAAAGAAACGCACTGTGGATTCTGTCTTGATATCGGACATGCAATATGTGCCGCTAATTCCATGAAAAAAGAACCTTATGAGTATGTACATGAATTTATGCAATTAAAGCCGAAGATGTATCACTTAACAGACCTTGAAAATATTAGATCGGAATTTGATTACCATCCCAATTTGGGGCAGGGGCAGTTGGAGATCAAAAAAATCCTACAAAGTATTCCTGCTGAGGCTATTATAACTATTGAAACACTCAAGAATTCAAAAGATAGATTGGATGATTTTATTAATGATGTTACTTTCATAAAAGGCATAGGAGGAAAATCATGAAAAATTCTTTTAAATTCAAGCGGTTAATGTTCTTAGGTGCAACGTTCTATCAGTTACCCGCGATACAAAAAGCAAAAGAACTTGGATGTTCTGTTATTACTGTGAGCAAAGATCTGACAGAAATAGGTCATTCATTTAGTGATATGAGTCTGAATATTTCTACAACAAATAAAGAAGATATCCTGGAAGCAGCAAGGTTGTATAAAATTGATGCGATTATGACCTATGCGGCAAATGCTGCTGTAGAAACAGTGTCGTATGTTGCTGAAAAATTAAACCTTTGCGGGAATCCGCTTGGTTCCGCAAAAATATTACAAGATAAGGGGAAATTTAGATCATTTCAAAAAGAAATCGGTCTTCCCTGTCCCGATTTTTGTATCGTACATTCTGTGCGTGATCTAGATAAAGCAAAAGAATTATTGTCTAAAGGCGAGCTTGTTTCTAAACCTGTTGATTCTGGTGGCAGTCGTGGGCAGACAATAATAAAAAAAGTTAGTGACTTTGATGATGCTTTTAAGCACGCGCAAGAAAATAGTGCGAGTGGAGATGTTATCTTTGAAGAAAAAATTGAAAGTACCATGCTTGAGCTTGATGGGGATGTTTTTTTTCAAAACGGGGAGATTGCTTTTGCATTGTACGGCCATAATTATTTTAAGAAAAAATCAGTACATAAAGTGCCCGTTGGGGAAATCTTTCCTGGAAACATTGATAAAAGAATAAAAGATGATTTAGACAAACAATTTTCAATTATTATAAAAAAACTTAATTTAACCTCAGGTTGTATAAATTTTGATGGGCTAGTCTCTAAAGATGGTGTCTTTATAGTAGATATTGCATTAAGAAATGGGGGCAATTATGTTCCTAAAATGATCGAAATATCTTCCGGATTTAATATGACTGAAGCATCGATCTATGCAGCATTTGGATTTACTTATGATGTGCAAAAGCAAACGCGATCAACTCCTGTTGTTTCATATGTTATTAGCAGTGATCAAGAAGGTGTCTTTAATGGTTTTAGAGTTAAACCCTCTATGATTGATCAAGTTGTTTTCGAGCATTTAATAGTTGAAATTAGTGATATTGTTTACCCCTTTGATACTGGCGACAAAACATTAGGAGTCGTTGCATTTAAATTGGGTTCAATAGCAGAAGCCATAAAATTCACGGATACAGTTGAAGATTACATTGAACTGGATATTGATACTCAAAAGAGAGCAAAGGGCACCGCTGGTATGAGGATTAGCCCCTTTATTAACAACAAGTTAACTATCGCGATAAAAAATAATGATAAGAAAATGCAAGAAGTATTAAAGAGGGAGTTTTATCTTTCCGCAACAAATCAAGGGGCGGATAAAAAAAATGAAAAATATGTGCTGAAGCATTTTGAGGCATCATCGACATTTGAATTTGAAGGGCATAAAATCATTGGCTTGGAAAGATTGTATCGCAATGTTCTTGTGGTAGAGCCAATTATGCAGTGTTTTGCCAATTGCAGACATTGTTGTCGTCAAAACTATCTACCGTTCTCACTGTCAAATGAAGATCTAAGTAGAATAGCTAAATGTATTTTGAATGTTCCAGAGCTTAAAGATCTTCGGGAGTTGTTGATTACGGGTGGGGATCCATTGTTGGTCCCTACTAAAATAATGCGTTTTCTTGATGAACTAGCTCAAAATGATACTCAAATAAAAATCGTTAGAATCGCGAGCCGGATTCCCATACATCAACCTTCTGCCATTAATAGCAATGTCTTGGCTTTATTTAAAAGAAAATATCCTTTTAGGCTTGAAATGGCAACACAGGTGAACCATAGTTTAGAATTGTTTCCGGAAGTTAAAGAGGCTTTTAAACTAATTAGAGAGTATGTGGTTATTTATAATCAGACCGTTCTGTTGGCCGGTATTAATAACAATATCCCGGACCTTATAGACCTTTGCAATGAATTAAGATTTTTAGGGATAGAAAATCATTATATTTTTCAATGTGTACCAATAAAAGAGGCAGATGAATTGAGAACCTCCATAGAGGAAAGCTTGATGCTTATTCGTGGATTAACAACATCTGGTCTTATTTCAGGAAGATCAAAGCCACAGTTGGCCTTGTTGACAGATGTCGGCAAAATAACTTTATATGAAGGTTCAATTATAGAAAGAAAAGGCGACAATATCTTATTGCAAACTAATTATAGCTATAAAGACAGATTGAAGTGGAATCCTTCGTGGCAATTGCCTGTTAGTGCACAAGTAGATAAAGCCGGATTATTGCAAGTATGGTACAAGGATAAAAGTAGATAGCTATGCATATTGAAAACAGTGAGATCGGTTATACTCCTTTTATAGTTGCCGAAATGTCCGGTAATCATAATCAATCATTGGATAGAGCGTTGGCAATTGTTGAAGTAGCCGCGAAAGCTGGGGTAGACGCAATAAAGATCCAAACCTACACGGCAGATACAATGACGATTGATGTTGATCGGCCCGAATTTAAAATAACCGACCCAAAAAGCTTATGGAATGGGGATAGCTTGTATGAACTTTATGAAAAAGCCCATACCCCTTGGGAATGGCACAAGCCGATTTTTGATAGATGTAAAGAGCTCGGAATTATTGGGTTTAGCACGCCGTTTGATGAAACTGCTGTGGATTTTCTTGAATCATTGGACGTGCCTTGTTATAAGATTGCCTCCTTTGAACTTGTTGATATTCCATTGATAAAAAAGGTTGCTTTAACAGGAAAGCCCATAATTATTTCAACAGGCATGGCAACTATTGAAGAAATACAAGAAGCTCTAGATGCGGCAAGAAACCTGGGATGTAAAGATATTGTTCTGCTCAAATGTACTAGTACCTATCCGGCTCGTCCGGAGGATTCTAACCTTTTGACTATTCCAGATATGCGTCAGCGTTTTGGTTGCGAGGTTGGTTTATCCGATCATACTTTAGGAATAGGTGTGGCGATTGCTAGTGTAGTTTTGGGGGCAAGTCTAATTGAGAAACATTTTACCCTTTCAAGGTCTGAGGGTGGGGTTGATGCAGTTTTTTCTCTGGAACCGGAGGAAATGAAGCAACTCGTAGAGGAAGCAAGAAAAGCATGGGAATCCCTTGGTAAAGTTAGCTTTGGTGCCACCGGAAGTGAAAAGGACTCCCTAATGTTCAGACGTTCTTTATATGTTGTAAAAGACATGAAAGCTGGTGACGTCTTTACCAAAGAAAATCTGAGGGCGATCAGGCCGGGGTTGGGTCTGCCGCCAAAGCATTACGATGAATTGCTTGGGAAAAAAGTGAAAAAGGATGTGAAAAGGGGGACACCATTAAAATGGGAATTGGTCCACTAATTAATAAGTAAATGTTCAATTAAAAAATCATGAAACAAACAGAGCACCAAATTTGTTTGAAATTATTGTAATCCGAGGATGTGACTAAGAAAAATGAACATGGGGAAGTTGATTGGGGTTCTTTTAAATCGTTTGCGCTTGTATGCGTATTATCTTTTGCCTGTAAAAATTCGTTTGCAAAAAGGATTTCCTGTGAAGGTTGATGAAAAAAAGAAAATTGTTAGAAAACTGCATGCTACCTCTCAAAGTCAACCGCTTTTTGCTGGCAAGCGGGTTTTGTGCTGGGAGCCTGCGCCATGGCCTATCCATATTGCATTGATTTCAGCTTTTGGGACAGCACTCTCTTTAAGAGGGGCTCAAGTTGAGATGGTTATTTGTGGTGGAACTCGATCTGCTTGTATAGGGAGAGAAATTACAGACAAGGAATCCGTTCCTAATTGGAGCAAGAAATGTGCGAATTGCTATAAGGTATGTAAAGACGAAGCTGACTCATTTGATATGAAGAATGAATCAATAGCTGATTTAGTTGATTCTGCAAAATTATTAGAGTTAAGAAAAATTGCGCTATCCATTGATTTTGCTAGCATACGTTCGTATAGCTATAAAGGGGTTGATGTGGGAGCTTATACGTTATCTTCTGTAACTAGATATTATAAGGGAAAAGTAAAAGAATTTGAAGAGTATTTACTGCGCGAGTACTTATTTAGTGCCTTAGTTATTACAGAGGCAGCCATAAACAAAATAACTTCTTTTAAGCCAGATGTTATTTATATGAGTCATGCGATTTATGTTTCCTGGGGACCGGTAGTGCAAGTTGCAAATAAAAAGGGAATTCCTGTTATTAAAATTGGTGGGGCATATAAAAAACAGTATGCATCTTTTCTTAAGATTAAAGGTACTAGCATTAGTACTTCTTATGGCGCTCTAAGTGATCATGGGTGGGAAAAGCGTCTAAAAAAACAACTCTCTTCACTTGAAGAACAAAGGCTTGATAATTATTTTAGAGATAGATATGTCTCAGATTCAGGTGATTTTTGTGATATAAGACAGTTATCTCATTTTAAAAGTAAGCATGAACTCTTTAATAAGTTGAATATAACAACAAATAAGCCTGTTTGGTGTGTATTTACTCATTTAAATTGGGATTCTTCCTTATATGAATCTTCAATGGCTTTTAGGGATTTTAATGAATGGATAATTGAAACCTTAAAAATAATAATGGATGTTTCTGATGTGCAATGGCTAATAAAGATTCATCCTGCGGAAAAGATGCACGGTACAGTTGAGGGAATAGAAAAAATAATAGACATCTATTGTTCGAGATTGCCCAACCATATCAAAATAATACCGCCGGATACGGATATAAATACCTACAATCTTCTGAATGTTATCACTGGAGGCGTTACCTGCCTTGGAACTGTTGGTCTTGAACTTGCTGCTATGGGTAAACCAGTAATCGTTGCTGCTAAGGCTTATTATTCACAAAAAGGATTTACCTATGACGGACTTACCCCAGATCAATATGAAAGTTTGATTAGAAAAACTCCTGAGATCCCCCCATTTTTAACATCTGAACAAAAAGATAACGCCCGTAAATTTGCGTACTCATATTTTATTCAGCGTCAAATACCATTAAGAATGTTTAAAATAGGTAATGATGGTAATTTTGAATCATTTGATTGGCGAAAAGTTGAATTATTCGTCCCCGGTGCTGATCCGATAGTTGATATGATTTGTGAGAGGTTTTTTGAGGGGGAGGATTTGACATTAAATGATGATATGATAAATGAACTGGAAAGGAGCGGGAATTAAAATGGACCTAAAGAGCAAAGAAAAGTGGATAAAAGAATATGATTCCATTAAAAAAGTAAAACAAATTATAAAGGAATTATCTAAAAATAAAGTTGTGGTTTATACATATGGCGTTTGGGATATTATACATCCCGGCCATATAAAATTACTGGTACGTGCCAGAGAATTAGGCGATTTCTTGATTGTGGGTGTGGTTGAAGATGAACCGGTAAGGAAGTTAAAGGGAGATGGCAGGCCAGTACAGCTTTTGGCGGACAGATTGTTTGATATCGCAGCCTTAGGATGTGTTGACGCAGCAATTGTACAGAAACAGTACGATCCAACGGAAGAATTAAATGCATTGGGAAGGGTTGATATTTTAGCCAAGGGTGATGATTGGAAGAATATTCCTGGCACAGAAGCAATTATTGCTATGGGCGGGAAATTGGTTAAATTGCCATATAGCCCAGAACACTCAACATCTTCGCTAGTTTCAAAAATCACAGGAAAGCCTAAATCTAATCACGGAGAACCAAAATGTTAATTATTTCACAACATGCCAGATTATTGCATATTCCTTTCCCTGAATTTGCTGTTTATAGGGTAAATGTTGCCTGGGTTAGGAGCAATGAAGAACTTTATGATCTGCTGAAAGAATTGAATAATGATGTTTTTTTAGATTTTCCGGAAGGAAGGAACAAACCGCCAAAACCGGTTTTAAGTATCGAAGACCTTGTAGCAGCAATGCATAAATTCGATAATATAAAATATTTTGGTGTAACTAATGTCAAAAACGCAAAGATGATCAAGAACTTAAGAGAAAAGGTGCCAAAAAGAATCAAGCTTATCCCCAAAATTGAATCGAAAGAGGGAGTGGATAATCTTGAGGAGATTTTTGCAGAGCTTCGAAAAGATGAGTCACATATTATGTTGGACAAAGAAGATCTTTATACGGATCTTAATAACCACAACGGTTTGTTTGATCAGTATGTCAGATTATGCAGAGAAAAATGCAATAATATGGGGATTAGAGTCTTAGAGTTGCAAGGAGTAATATTTGCTGATGATTAAGCCATATAATGGAGAAATAATGTGTTAAATCAAGAAGATTTGACCCCTTTTGAAATTGCAAATTATTATTGCAAAAAGTTGTGTATTGAAAAAGCAATGATGTCTGATCTAAAACTCGTTTTTCTGGGTGTTTTAGCGGGTTTATATGTTGGATTTGGATCAGCCATTGCGATTTTGGTTTTATCCGATGCCCAAATATTTATAGGTTTTGGTTTGTCGAGAATATTTGCAGGTGCCGCTTTTAGTGTTGGTATTATGCTAGTGGTTATTGCAGGTGCCGAATTATTTACAGGGAATAACCTTATGTTTATGGGTGTCTGCAATAGGAAAATTTCATTTATAAAACTAATACATAAATGGCTGATCGTTTATTTTTCTAATTTTATCGGGGCAATATTTATTGCTTTTTTGTTGTTTCACTCGGGCTTGTGGAAAGTTAATGAATATGCCTTTGGTTTATCGGCCCTAAAAATTGCCAATGCAAAGGTTTCCCTTACTTTTATTGAAGCTTTAAGCAGGGGAATACTGTGTAATATTCTTGTATGCTTAGCGATTTGGATGTCTTATGCCTCAAAAAACATTATTGGAAAAATATTCGCAGTTTTTTTCCCTATTTCAACATTTGTAGCGTTGAACTTTGAACATTCAGTGGCAAATATGACGTATGTGCCGTTTGGACTATTGTTGAAGGGTACTGAAGTTGCCATTGTCTCAAAACAGAGCCTTAACAATTTATCTTGGGGATCGTTCTTTATCAATAATCTTTTGCCGGTTACCTTAGGAAATATTATTGGTGGGGCTTTGATTGTCGGTGTGTTTTATTGGGTTGTTTATTGTGAAAAATAACGACAAAATGTTTTGTAAGGCCAATTAAATATGATAAAAAATAAAGTGATTACAATTATTGTGTTAATGATAAAGGTTTTCAGTAAAACAAGTGTAGTAATTAGACTTTCCCCGACTATTATTAAGACAACTTATCAGGTATTTATTGTTAATTTAATGATGTTATTTGACCGTTTGTCACATAAAAAAACATTAGTATTCTATGTTGAAGAATTGGGTTTTTTGCAGTTTATTTTTCCAATAATTGCTATACTG
>JAPLLA010000051.1:15193-60461 GCA_026387795.1 Candidatus Saganbacteria bacterium
TAGTTGATGTGTTTATTTCTCCTTCAATATTTGGCAAGGGGCCGCATAATGCTTACAATATCCATGTTGCGCATAACTTACCATTGTTAATGAAAATGGAAAGTTATCCCAGAAATTTGTTGCTAAATTATAATGTTCAATTTTTTTCGGGGCCTTTACAGCGAGCCCAATATGATCATATGTTCAAGAAGAATCAAATCGCATCTGCTTCTATTAGATTGTGTGATATTGGATATCCGAAGTTAGATGCACTTCTTCAGGGGGAATATAAACGGCTGGATGTTTTGCATGAGCTTGGCTTGGATGCAAAAAAGCCTACAGTTTTGTATGCACCGGCATGGGATCCCGGGGCATCGCTCCGGTCTTTTGGAGAAGCCGTCATAGAGAAACTAACCTCTCTAGATGGTGTGAACGTGATCGTAAAACTTCATCCGGTGACTTATACTTTGAAAAAGAATCCAAATTTCGACTTTTATACTGGTGGCGTGGATTGGGTTGAACGGTTATCGCGTTTTGAAAAATATCCAAACTTCAGACACGTGGTTGATTATAAGATAGATCCGCTCCTAGCGGCTAGCGATGTCATGGTAACGGATATCAGCAGTGTTGCGCTAGAGTTTATACTGCTGGATAAACCGGTAATTTATTTAGATTGTCCAGAGTATTTTGAAAAAACCATAAAGCAGTTTGGGTGGAATAATGATCCTAATTATATACTAAACAATCCAGATGCAAAAGCCATGAGAAATGCTGGGTTGTGCATTAGTGACCTATCGGAATTGGTGAATGCAGTTCAAGAATGTATTGACCATCCAGAAAAAAAATCAGAAAAAAGAACGGCATTTTCTCGGAGAATTTTGTACAATCCGGGTAGGGGGGCTGAAACTGCGGCTAAAACAGTATTAGAATTATTGAGGTTAGAATAAATTGATTAAAATTAATTGGTTTGAAAAAATATTCTTTAGGATTGGGGGTGATTAATAAAAGCGCCGACTATTGGCGAAACATCTTTTTCAGTGGTTCTTTTGTATGAGGGGTTTGGATAAGTTTGTGAAATTATTTTGATTGTTTATTAGAAAATAAGGAGAAAAAAATGCAAGAAAAGCGAATTTTAATCACAGGTGGTTCTGGCTTTTTAGGAAAAAGGCTCGGGAAAAAATTAAGAGAAATGGGAAATAGCGTTCTTTTAACGGCGAGAAATCATCGCCAGCTTTTAGTGGCAAAAAATTTTTCAGGGTGCGACGTCATGCCTGTTGATGTAACGGACCGGGATTCAATTAAGCGGGCCCTTAAGATGTTCCAACCCGAAGTTATTATTCATTGTGCAGCTACAAAATTTGTGGACCTTGCAGAAAAAGATCCACTCGAATGTTGTGACATTAATATCGTAGGGACTATGAATATAGCAAAAGAAGCTATAGCCAATGGAGTAAAGTTGGTCTTAGGTATTAGTACGGATAAAGCGGCTCCTCCCGTTAAAAATATATATGGGATGAGCAAAGCTGTTTTAGAAAGATTATTTTGTGGTTTGGATCAGCAAAAATTGGGAACTAAATTTATAGTTGTAAGATATGGTAACGTGGTATGGTCAACCGGTTCAGTATTACCGATTTGGAGAAAAATGATCAAGAAAGAGGGGGTTCTTCGTACAAGTGGGCCTGATATGTTTCGATTCTTTTTCACTGTTGATGAGGCGGTAGACTTAGTTCTATATGCTTTACAATATGCCAGTATGGAAACAGGCCTAATAATTAGCAAACGCATGAAAGCTGCACAAATGATACGTGTAGCTAAGATTATGTGTGAAAATATCGAGTATTTACCGCTTCGCCCAGGCGATCGAGAGGCCGAATATCTAATTGGGGAGTTGGAACTCCCTTATACGACTCAATGTTTGAATTCTAGTGATGGGAATATTTATTATTACCTTCGACCAAATGTGAAGAAAGAAAATGATTCATACTCAAATGGTGAGCTTTTGCCAGATACGGAAAGGGGGGTTAAAAATATCTTAACCTCTATGAATACTAATCAAATGACAGACGATGAAATCAGGGCATTAATATTCAATGTTCCTGAGGAAGAGTTGAAATGACACAGAAAGCTGTTATTTTAGCTGCCGGAAATAGTAGGCGAATGTTGCCCGTTTCACTAGAAATCCCTAAACCACTTTTAACTCTTGGTGACCAAACACTTATTGATTTGACAATGAAAAGATTAAAATATTTGGCTTTTGTAGACACCCTTTATGCTTCAGTAGGGTATCAGCAAGAAAAGGTTTCTGGTCATTTCATCAAGATTGCCAAAGCCTTAAATCTAAAATATGGGGTGTTTACTGATGAAACATTGCCTGGAACTAGTTATTGGTTGTTTAGAAATAAAGATTGTTTTTTAAATGGTCCACTTTCAGGGGATGCTCTGTGGGTATCCACAATTGATAATGCGGTGGATGTTGATTTTAAGGAAGTGAGGGAGGATTTTGAAAGGCAAAATAAGCCGGCATGCATGCTTGTTTCGGTGCCATCAGAGTTGCGGGTTGATCATGGTGATTTTTTTGTTTGTGATAAATCTTACAAAGTGATAAAAATGTTAGATCTGTCCGAAAATCCTGCAGAGAAGTTGTCTGAAAATATATTTTTGAGTAGTGGCTTGCAGATTATTAATCCCATAAAAATACTTCAGCTTGTTCGCGGTAATTCCTATAATAATTTTAGGGATTTATGGGAATTCCTTTACAAAAAAGGTGAGGTGTATATTTCAAAAACAACACCGAATCAGTGGGGAAAGATTGATAGAATTGAAGATTGGATGAGAGAAAAAGAGTTGTGTAAAAATGGCAAAAGCCCATTTATTATTCGAGGTGTTGAATGAAAAACATAATACGCCCCAAAGAGTTTTTAGATATTATGTTAAATAATGCGAATAAAACAGATAATATTCGATTTTCTGTTATTATTCCGACTTTTAATCGTTGTGAGATGTTATTACAGGCATTGAACGCTTTATGTAACCAGATAGCCCCTGATTTTTTATATGAGATATTAGTTGTAGATCATCAAGCTGCCACGGATAATACTCTAGAAAGTATAAGGCAGTTTGCCCAAAATACAAGTGTTCCGATAAGGTATTTATGTGAACCAGGATATGAAAAACACTATGCTGTAAATACTGGCTTCAAAGCAGCTAGGGGTGAAATACTTGGACTAATAGATGACGATGTTATAGTTGATGCTAATTGGGTAAAAAACATAGTAAAAGTTTATGATAACCCAGAAGTGAGCAGTGCCGGCGGAAAAATTACAATCTGTTGGATCAATGGATCTCCTCCTAAATGGATTGAGCCATTTAAAGATGTATTGGGAGAGATGGATTGCGGGAAAGAGTTAATTGAACTACATTACCCTCAAATGATAAATGCTGGTAATTTCTCTATCCGCAAAGAAGTTTTACTTAAGGTTGGGGGATATAATCCCTGCAATGCTACTAGTGATAAATTGATTGGTGATGGGGAATGTGGATTATGTTCAAAAGTATATTCTTCTGGTGGACACATTTTCTGGGTGCCTGACGCAGCGGCTCTCCATGTGCAGGATGCTAGCCGGATCACCCTTTCTTATATGCGACGCAAGGCAAAATTTAATGGGATGAGTTTGGCATATGCTTTATATCGTAGAGAAAATGGTGATTTCTTAGAAATATTAAAAACAATCTGCAAACGGTTTTTTTATATTGTAAATCGTTTATGTAAGGTGCTTCTTTGTATTAAGTCGCGCAAGCCGTTTTATGAGCCTCTTTTTGAGTTTGAGACCAATTGGGGTTTGATTATATATCTTTTAAAAATTAAGACAAATCCTTCGCTTTGTAAATTAATCGAACGAAACGACTGGTTAAACATATAATAGAAATTGTCTGATATGAGCGAAAAAACAACATTATTTATTGCCTCAAAAAATGGGAAGGAAGAGACATGTAATGTTTGTAGCAGCAAATAAGATTAAGCGAGTTGCATTATTTTCTATGTCAGGCTATGACCTGATTTCAAATCCCTTGATAAACTTAGCAAAATATCTCTCTAAAAGGGGATATGTGGTTGACATTTTTGGGTTGGGTTCCACTAAATTTGCTGTTCCGGATTTTGAGTCGGGAGGGATTAATTGCATTTTATTTAATGCCGCGGTGTTTAGGGGTAGATTTTTTAGGTTTTTTCAAGTTGCGTATTTTTTCTTTACACGAATGATGGGGAAGAAATATTCTTTTTTTGTTGGTTTTGACCCCCCAGGGTTAAAGATGGCAGCTTTTATTTCTCTTTTTCTAAGAGTGCCGTTTATATATTTCTCTTTAGAAATAATTTCTAAATCTACCATTAAAAGTTGGCGTCAACATTTTCAGAAGTGGCTCGAATCGAAATTAAGCTTTCGTGCTCTCTTGAGTATTACGCAAGATAAAAAGCGGGCTGAGATTTTGGCTAGGGAAAACGGTTTAAACCTTAATAAGATTATGGTTATTCACAATTCTCCTTTGGGTGAGCCGTTAAAAGACAAGAGTTTTTGGTTGAGAGATAAATTTGAAATTAATGATTCTCGGATAATAGTTTTAGCAGTTGGCTCTTTGATTCCCGAACACCTAATAGAAGAGTTAGTGAATATGGCTCTTTATTGGTCAGAACAATATGTCTTGGTTCTTCATGGCTGGTTTGCAAATGCAGCTTTTGAAACAAAAATTAAGAGCATAATAGGGCAATCTTCTGGCAAGATTATTCTTTCTACGGAATTACTGCCGATTGCTCAAAAGTATCAGGTTTTTCAGTCTGCAGACATTGGCTTAGCAGTATATAGACCTGCCGGGGATAACTTTTTGTATACAGGGCTTGCGGCCGGAAAGATTTTTGATTTTTTAAGATGTGGAATTCCAGTGGTTGTTAATGATTTGCCGGGAATGAAAGGATTTTTGCAGGATACGGGGGCAGGAGAAGTGGTTGCAGATTTAGGTGACATAGAAAGTGTTCTTCCGCGGATCATTTCTGAAAGGGAAAAATATGCAAAAGCCGCATTTAAATTGTTTGAGCAATACGAGAACTCAAAGAGTAGTGCTGTGGTTATAGATAGAATTGAGTCAGCATTAAAAATAAGGTAAGGGTTGTTTGATGGGAGGATAATTTTAGGTGAAAGTTATAAGTTTTAATTCTTCGGATTTGGGTGGAGGGGCAGGTAAAGTTGCATATCGTTTGTCTCAGCGTTTTCTTGAAATGGGACATGATGTGTCTTTGTTGGTAGGTAAAAAATTTTCTGATGATTCATGGGTGGAGCAAATTATACCCAATCGTTTGGTGTGGATTTTAGATAGATTAGTGGGAAGAGCGTTAAATTTTTCGGGGTTTCATTTCTTGTTTTATCCCTCTTCTTTGAAAATTTCTTTTATGCCGATTTTAAAAGGGGCCGATATTATCCATTTACATAATTTACATGGTGAATATCTGAGCTTATGGTCTCTTTTGTCTCTAAAGAGTAAAGCCCCTTTAATTTGGACGTTGCATGATATGTGGCCAGTTACCGGACATTGTGCTGCTTTTTATGAGTGCGATCATTGGAAAAAGAAGTGTAAAAACTGTCCTTTTCTTAAAGCATATCCGGAAGTAATGTGGGACAGCTCTTTTCTACAATGGAAAGTAAAAAAACATGTCTTTGAACGTGCTAAACCGGTTTTTGTTTGTCCTTCCCGGTGGTTGTTTGATTTGGTAAAGTCCAGTCCAATGCTTAGTAATTTTGAGATTTATCATATTCCTAATGGAGTGGATCTTTCTGTTTTTACGCCAATCCCCAAAGAAACTGCTAGGGATGTGTTAAAAATCAATAAAAAACATAAGGTTCTTTTAGTTTCAGCTAGGAATGGTCGAGACGAAAGAAAAGGCGGAGAAATATTAAAAAAAGCATTACCTTTACTAAAAAAACGCTATGGACATAATCTTACTCTTCTTTGCTTAGGACAGGGGGTGGCGAATAGTTTTCGGGATATAGACGGACTGAATATTTGTGATTGCGGTTTCGTGCAAAAGGATTTGTTTTTAGCGATTTGTTATGCTGCTGCAGATCTCCTTTTATTTCCTTCTCTTGCGGAAAATTTTCCTAATACTATATTAGAAGCCATGGCCTGTGGCACTCCTTCTGTATCTTTTGATGTTGGTGGTATCAGGGAAATGGTGGCACATCGCAAAACTGGCTATCTGGCCGATTATAATAATCTCTTAGATTTTGTTAATGGTGTTTTTGAGCTTTTAGATGATTTAGATCTTTATAAAGGGGCAGTGCAAAACGGGTTAGATTTAGTTTCTGAGCGGTTTAGCCTTGCTTTTCAGCATCAACAATACTTGTCTTTGTATAAAAAAATAAGGAAAGAATAAAAATGAAGGCAGCAAGCAATAAGTTTAGCAGGTTATTTTTGCGCTTAATGATGGTTGGAATTAGCGCCCAAGTGATTTTAACTTTTTTTCTGGGAAAGTTTTTTGGTCTAGTGGATGGGCCTTTGGAAATAAGAATTCTTGGGGCTTCTTGGCAAATCTCAGAAATTTTATTGTATCCCTTGTTTTATGTTTGGTTGTTATTTGAAATAAACCGATTAAGAATGAGGGGCTTTAGTTTTTTCTTTAAAGAGTTAGGGCTTTTATACCTGTTTCTTGCTTTCCTTTTTGGGGGATTGGGTTTGGGCTTTCTTAATCATAATACAGCAGTTTTTAATGATGCCAGGGGTTTTTTTGCTTTTATTGTAATGTTCTATGTTGTTTGTTCTGCAAATTTAGATCTTAATTACATACGTAAATTGTTGGATATTATCCTCTTACCTGCTTTTGTGATTAGTATGTTAATTGTATTAATTCGGTTCTTGGGAATAGTGAGCGGAATAGACTCCCCATTTTATGTGGATCATTCCGTTTCTTTTGCTTGTGTTTTGGGGACAATTGTCTCTTTTAGCCAATTGGTTTTTGGTCGTAGGATTGCTCGTAATATGCTTTTCTTTTTTTCTTTTTTTCTTTCGATTGCATTAGTATTTCATAAGCCAATGGCTATTATGACAATTATTGGGTTGTCTACGGTTTTGATTTATGTGGCTTTTTTCTTGAATCTCCCTTTTAAGAAGAAAAAAACCGTTTATTTTTTTGCGGTATGTATTGTGTTTTTTGTTATTCTTTTTGGGGGGTTGGCGATTATTAGATTGCCCCAGCAGTTAAAAGACTACTATCTTGTGGAATGGAAATATAGATATTTAAGAGAAGATGTTGGGGATATTTCTAGTGATAGATTTTTATTGTGGACCATTGCTGCGGATATGATTGCCCAAAAACCGTTAACTGGCTATGGAGTAGGGGTTCGCTTGGAAAATCCGCGATTTAGTTTAAAATATTTGGAACTTAATGTGCATAATTTTTATATACACATGTTCCTTACGGTTGGAATAATTGGTGGCATGGCTTTTCTGTTGTTGCTTTTTAAGTATCTAAGGTTTGTGTGGACAGGCATAAAACAGCTCACCCTTACAGATTTGCCATTAGCCCTTGGTTTATGGGGGTATTTTTTCTCTTTTCTTAGCTATAATATGGGGGGATTATTTTTGATTTATAAGAATTCCGCATTTATGTTTGCGGTTTGCGCTGCTTTTCTATTAAAAATTGTTCTAATTAATAACAAGAGGATAAAAGAAGAGTTTTTAATATCTTGAAAGGTGAAAAGATGCACCCTCCTAAAATTGGAGTGGCAATTGCTACACATAATAAAAAGGAGCTTTTAAGAGAATGCTTACTTAAGCTATACAATAGTGACTATGCGAACATCTATGTTGTTGTGGTAGATGATGGGAGTATAGATGATACAGTAGACATGGTAAACAAGGAATTTCCGCTAGCAATAGTCCTTCAAGGGGATGGAAATTTGTGGTGGACAGGTGCAACCAATCTTGCAATTGAGAAGTGCTTAGGTAATAATTGTGATTATATATTTTTGTTAAATCCAGATGTAATGGTATTTCCAGAGACACTTTCTTCTTTGTTGGAAAACTCAGAAAAGCATGCGCCCTTGATTTCGGCTGCATTAGTAATGTCTTATGGGAAGACCGATTTGGTTTGGTGGGGGGGGGCCAAAAAGATTTTTTCATCATTCCCTTTTTGGGCTTTAAGCCTTACAATAAAAAGGGGTGCAGATATTCGTTTTTTGTCTTTAAAAGGTTCTTATGTAACGAACATTGTGCATGGGCGAGGGGTATTAGTTCCTCGTTTGATTCTAGAAAAAATTGGCTTATATGATCAAATAGCGTTCCCGCATTATGGGGCGGATGTTGATTTTTCTGCGCGTGTTATTGAAGCAGGGTTTGAGATGCAAATCGTTCCTGGGGCGAAGGTTTTTCTTCGGGTTGAAAGTACAGGGCATCCACTCATGGCTTTAAATAAGGGCTTTTTAAAAGGTTATTATGATTTCATGTTTGATAGAAAAAGCGGGGAAACGGCTAAGGTTTGGTGGTATTTGCTCAAAAAACATGTTTCTTGGTATAGTCGAGTACCAGCATATCTATTTATTTTGTTGCTTAATACTTTTCGTTATTGGCTACAAGCTGCATTTATAGTTTTTAAAAGATGACCTTTTCGTTGGTAAGGGGCTTTAAATTATGAAAAGAATTGCTTTCTTTGGTTTTAAAAATGCAATTGATTATTATCAAATAGGGGGTACAGAAAATTATGTTAGGCGTATCGCTTTAAATCTTTCGGAAAGAGGAGAAGCCATTAGCTATATTATTTATGGGGCGAATCAATCTAAAACAGTCATAGTAGGAGAGAACATTACTTTGAATTATTGTGTGTCTTTTGAGCAGGCGTTGAAAACAATTGAAGAACAAGGCTTTGATGATGTTGTTTGTGTTTATGTCCTACCTAAAAACAGGTTAAGGTTTTTTAGTTTTAGAAATAAATTAAAGGGTATAACGAAGTTTCATTTTATATTTTTTAATTGGCCAGATTTTACAGTTAAAAGATGGATGTATTTAAATGAGGCGCGGCTTTTACCCTATAATGGCAAGCTTTTTTGTGTCTCAAAAAGGCTGTATGAATATGTTAGCCGATGGGCTAAAAATGCGGTACTTCTATTGCCGCCTGTTCCCGAGGAATTCTTTTTAAAGCCAGAAGAAAAACCGGTTTCTTCTAAAATTAGGATTACGTTTCTTGGCAGAATAGATACAGGGAAAGGTATTGGAACTGTGATTGAGTTGTTTGATCAGCTTGCCAAGTCTGACAGGTTTCAATGCAATATTTATGGGATGCATATTAAGGATGATCCAAAAGCGCGAGCAATACATGAATGGTTGAGGAATCAAGATGTTATTCGATATGTTGAAGTTAATCGTGATGCATATACGCTTCAAACCAATGCGTTTGTCGCCAATGTTTTGGAAAACACAGATATTTTTTTGCAGCCCTACGCAAAATTAAGTAGCACAATAGATACTCCCGTGTTAATCTTAGAAGCAATGGCTTCTCTTTGTCTAGTGATTACTAAGCCATTTGGGAATATTCCCGATATTTATGGGGGGAGCAATTACTTAATGTCTTGCGATAATTATGCTCGAGAAACACTCCGGTTAATTAAAAATATTTCTAAGGATGATTTGGTTGAAGAAAGAGATAGGCTTTATGATCGAAACCAAAAATTGGATTTCAAAGCAACTTCAATCACAGAGAGATTTATCAATGCAATTAGTCAATAATGAAGATTTAACAGCTCAGTTTTTAAGGCAATTGTTTATCCGCCTTAATGACGCGAAGGTGGATTATTGTGTGCTTAGAAACTATGAGGATTTGCCGGAAAAGATTGGCAATGATATCGATTTATGGGTAAATAAAAACCAGCAAGACAGGTTTAAACAAGTTCTTGTAGATACGATGAATAATCTGGGGTGGGATTTGATCGCTTATTTTTTTAAGCTAAGAGCGATTGGTTCTGGTGATTACTTTATAAAAAAAGAAGATCCATCCTTGACGATATTGCATCTTGACCTTTGTTTTTATCATTGGAAGGGATTAGCGTTTTTTGATGAAAACGCTCCTCTAAATAAGACAGTAAAAACAGAAAAAGGTTTTTATGTCCCATTGCCAGGGGTGGAGGCCAGTATTTTGCTCTTAAAAAGCCTAATTTATTCTGGTCATGTGCAGGAGAAATACAAAAAAAGGATAATCGATTTTTCAAATAAAGACCCAGACAGTTTTTTGTTGTCGATACAGAAACCTTTTGGTTGTCAAACAGCAAAGAGTATACTTGATTTGGCAAAAAGAGGGGATTGGCATAAGCTTGAAAAAAAAACAACGTTGTTGCGTTGGCAACTTATTGTTAGATCCCTTTGCAACGACAGCCTCGATCAAATAAAAATATGGTGCATATACTTCTACGACCAGGTTAAAAAGTATTTTTTTCATAATCGAGGGATTTTTATAGTATTGTTGGGACCGGATGGGTCCGGCAAGTCTACTATTTCCAGCGAACTAATAAAATCAGAGGTAAGAAGATTATTCCAAAATAAGTTGGCTTATCATGGTCATTTCCCTTTTTTACCAAGATTAAAGAAAATAATGCCATTTATAAAGCATAAACACCACCAACAACAGCATCATGAGATTGGTTATTATGCATATCCTTTTCATCCACTACGGGCAATGGTTTATCCTCTTTATTATGGGATCAATTACTTTATTGGCCATATTATGATTTGGCTGGAAAAGGCCAGGGGAGGTCTTGTGATATTTGATCGTTATTTTTACGATTATTATATCCAAAGACAATATGACAAATGCCCAAGATGGTTTCTGGGAATCATCTCGAGACTTGTTCCCTTGCCCGATTTAATTATCTGTTTAGATAATGAGCCGGAAAAAATATTTGAGAGGAAACATGAGTTGTCAGTTGAAGAGATAGAAAGGCAGTTAAATGCATGTAGGGCCCTTACTAAAAACATGAAAAACACTATAATAGTCAACACAGCTGAAAGTTTGGAGCTGTCTGTCAATAAGATTCAGAAAAAAATATTGTCAATATTTATTATGCGACAAAAAAGAAGCTAAAATGAAAATTTTGTATGTTGTGCCTGCTTATGAGCCGGCTTGGGCTTTTGGTGGAGTAGTGACTGCATCTGTCGAGCTTTGCCGGGAAATTTCTAAACAAGGAGTTGACGTTACTGTCTATACCACAAATGCTGATGGTAAGGGCGGGAAACTTACTGTTCCTACTGGGAAAGAGAGTGTTTTAGGTGGAGTTAAAACGTATTATTTTCCATACTATTCAGTTGGTGGAAATCCGTTTTATTCTCCTCAAATGGGTCAATATCTGATCGATAATCTTAATAAATATGATTTAATCCATGTTTCTGCAATATGGCAACTAATTCAATTACAGGTATATAATGCTGCTATTAAAATGAATAAACCATATATTATTTCTCCTCACGGAAGTTTTTCCGTTTGGCCATGGCAACAAGGAAGATTAAAAAAAATGGTATATTGGCACCTCTTTTCTAAAAAGACAATAAGTGCTGCTAGTGCCATACACTTTACAGCTCAGGATGAAAGAACAGGGTCCTTTCTTTCGGTCCCATTATTAAAAAGTATCCCAAATATGATTGTTCCAAATGGTATTGAGATAAAAGCTCATGTAAAAGATCAAGATGTCAGGCAGAAACTTGGCATCTCTTCTGATAAATTGTTAATTCTATATGTGGGAAGACTCCATACCAAAAAAGGTCTGCATTTTATTGCGGAGGCAATCAATAAATTGGCGAACGACCGCATTGTGTTTTTGTTGGTTGGGCCAAAGGAAGACCAAAAATACTATGAATATTTGCTTCATTTAGCAGGTAAAGAAAAAGGACAAATAATTTGGCTAGATTCTGTTCCTCATGAAAAGGTCTGGAATTATTATTATGCAGCAGATCTTTTTGCCATGCCAAGTTATGATGAAAACTTTGGGTTGGTTGTGGTTGAGGCTATGTCTTGTGGTTTACCCGTCTTGATCAGTAAAAATGTAGCTATTTGGCAGGAAACATTATCTGGTGGAGGAGGATTCGTCGTAAATCAAAATAGTGATGAAATTGCCCTGGTTTTAAAGCGTATCCTTGAAAATAGAGAGGTGCTAAAGAAAATGGCGGAAAAAGCAATATCAGTAGCACAAGATAATTTTAATATTCACCAAACGGTTTCTCTTATGATTAGAGCCTATGAGGATGTTTTAATGGGAAGAAGGAGTCGTGAATTGCAGTGGAAATAGCTCCCAAATCACCCTATTTGCCAAAAAGTAAATTAACAAATATGATTTCTGCGATTAAGAGAAGGCTTGCTTATCGTATATGGAAAAAGATACTCGGGAAATATGGGGGTTTTAACAAGCGCTCTAGTTTTAAATTGTTAGAGGTGGGATGTGGCCCTGGTTATTTTCTGTTGTGTATGGAAAAGTGGTTTCCAAAATGCGATTTAGCTGCAGTGGACATAGATGAAGGGCTTGTTCAGTTCTCATCTAAAAGCTGTAAAAGAGCAAAAATTATTATGCATGATGGTCAAAGCATTCCATTTATGGATAACACCTTTGATGTTGTTTGTTCCTTGCAGGTTATTGAACATATAAAAGATCCAGAATTGTTTTTTAGGGAAGCAAAAAGGGTTTTAAGGAAAAATGGACTTTTGCTTATTGCTACGCCCAACCCCTCGGGTATTCCTGCAAAAATATTAGGGAAAAAATGGCAGGGGCATAGATATGATCATATCTCTCTGAAGACTCCCTCAGAATGGAGGGAGATTATTAAAGGGGAAGGATTTAAAATGTTAAAAGATGGTAGTACTGGGTTAACAGGCTTTAGGATATTACAAAAACTTCCTTTTGCTCTTTTTAACTGGATTCCAATGGTTATATGGGGATTCTTTCCTTGGGATAAAGGAGAAAGCTATATGGCAGTTGCCCGAAAGATAAGTGATGAATAAATCTCCAAAAAACATTGTTATTGTTTGTCTAAAATATGCGCCTGGACTTTTTAAGGAATTTTGTCTGATAGGAGACGAAGTTCAAAGAAAATCGGTGGTAGTCAATTATATTATTTCAGAAAAATATAAGGATATTGCTGGCTCAATGGGAATCAAAGCCAATTATTTGACCAGTTCCAGTAATTTATTGGAAACGATGTTTGAGCTGTTCTTGTTTCCGCTAAGAAAAATGGGATTGATTGATAAGTTTTTTAGGGATAATTGTCCGCATGTTATGTATTTGTATAATGCGCACCCAGTTAATATTTTATTCATTAAACAAGCTAAAAAAATCTGTCCGAAGATTAAAATTGTCTATCATTTACATGAGCCATATGCTCCAGATAAGTCATTTTTTCGATTTTGGCAAAAAATGGTAATTATATTCCAGGAGGCATTGCAAAAAAAGACCGTAGCAATGTCTGATCATGTGGTAGTCCCATCGCCCAATGCGCAAAAATTGTTTTGTGATCATTACCTTGATTTTATTGGTTCATTGCACTTAGCTCCTTTATTGATCCCCGATAAACAGGTTAGAACAAGATCTAGGGATTATTTCTTAATGCTTGGTCACTTGTATCCGGATGGTAGGCTTGATAGTTTTATCGAAATTGTCAATTATTTGGCAGCAAAACAAATAGATATTAAGGTTAAGTTTGTAACTTCTAGTAGGATAAGCAGGGATGCCTTTGGCAAATTAAATGATGATGCAAAAAGAGTCTTAGAAATTGTTCAAAAAGATAGCTTGAGCGATGAAGAAATCAGTGAGTATATGGCCAATGCTTTTGCCCTTATTTGTTTGCATACAAGGGGAGCTCAAAGTGGTACTACCCCAGTTGCCTTTATGAATGGTACGCCGATTATTGCTAGAGATATCCCTATGTTTAATCAATTTATAAAAGATAAAATTAACGGCAAATTAGTGATGCCCAATGCAAAACCGGAGGATTGGTGTGAAGCTATCAATTATGCAAAAAACAATATTGCCACACTATCCAAAAATTCTCGACAGTCGTATTTAGAAATATTTCACGAGAGTAAGTTGGGTGAATACTATCAATGGCTGTTGAATATTCTTGAAAATGAAAGCAGAGAGGATTAAAAGATGCGAATTCTTATAACTGGCGGAAGTGGTTTTATTGGTACTAATCTGGTAGAGAAGTTGTTGGATAAAGGAGAAGAAGTTTTATCCATTGATGTAAAACCGCCGAAAATTGATCGTCATCGTCAAATATATAAAATGGTTGATATTTGTGATTTTACTGCTTTGGTTACGACAATTAAGAGTTTTAAGCCGGAATATATTGTTCATTTGGCAGCACGAACTGATCTGGATGAAAAACACAATATTAATGCTTATGCTGCGAATATTGTTGGTGTCGAAAATATGATCAAAGCAATAAAACAATGTGCTACGGTTAAAAGATGTATTTATACTTCAACTCAACTTGTGTGTAAGGTGGGATATTATCCTAAAAGTGATGATGATTATTTGCCTAATACTGTGTATGGCAAAAGCAAAGTAATGACAGAAAGAATCGTTAAATCTAATAATGGGGGAGGAGTTGAGTGGGTGATAATTCGTCCCACAACTATTTGGGGGCCATGGACTAGCGCCCATTATCAACGGTTTTATCGATTGATCAAAAAAGGGTATTATTTTCATCTTGGGTTTAAAGAAAGGTTTAAGTCCTACGGTTATGTCGGGAATACTTGTTGCCAGATATTGAAAATATTAGAGTTGCCTGCTAACAAAGTTAATGGACAAACTTTTTATGTGGCTGATTACAAGCCAACATCTTTAAATCGATGGGATGAAGAAATTAGAAGACAATTTCATGCGTCAAAAATAAGGGCCATTCCCATTATCTTGGCCTGGTTATTAGCGAAGATTGGGGATCTTATCTGCTTAATTGGTTTTCGGGAATTCCCATTTACCTCCTTTAGAATGAACAATATCATGACAGAATATGTTTTTGATCTGTCTAAGACAAAAAGCATTGTGCCGGAGCTGCCATATACGATGGAAGAAGGGGTTTGTGAAACAATTAAGTGGTTGGAGGGGTGTAATAGCTAATGGGCTTAAAGATGAATCAATTTAAACTTTTATTCTATCGAACCTTATTGGTTTTATGGGTCTTGGGCATATTTTATGTTTCATTCTCTTCTAACCCCACAAGGGATTTTCCTGCTTATAAAACGGTAGGGGCAGAGGTTCTCCATTTTACTGCGTTTTTTGTTTTGGTTTTTTTGTTTTATTTTTCCTTTCCTTTAAAAAGGGTGAAAGGGCTGGTAATGAGCTTTATTTTTTCTTTTACTGTTTCCGCATTAAAGGAATTCGGTCAATTATTTATTCCCAATAGAACTGCGGGATTAGAAGATTTAATGGTTGATATGGTAAGTATTCTTTTCGGAGTTTTGGTAATAGATTTAATAAATAAGGTTAAAATCGGATACTCCAATTTAAGAAAAGCATGGAATTAAGGGATAGGAGCTTGTTTTGGATAGAGCCAAAGATGTCAAGACAAAACTTTTAGAAAAAAGCAGGAAAATGAAACTTCTTATCCTTTCTCAGATTTTTTATCCCGAAATGATTTCTACTGGTCAAAATCTTACTGAGCTTGCAGAAGAACTAGTGAAGATGGGGGTGGATGTCAAAGCTTTATGTGGGCCGGTTACAATTATAAAGGAAACAGTCAAAATTCCCTCCAGAATTGAGTATAAGGGAATTAAGATTAGGAGGGTTTGGGGAACCCGTTTTCCTAAATTGCATATTCTTGGCCGTATTCTTAATCAACTTACGTTTGCATTGTCGGTGTTTGTTACACTCTTATTGGACCGGTCGAAACGCCCAATCTTGGTGGTAACCAACCCTCCTTTTTTGCCTTATTTTTGTGCGTTGCTTAGAAGCTTTAGGATTGGGAATGCGTATCTGTTTTTAGTGCATGATGTTTATCCGGAAACAGCGATTGGTCTTGGGCTGATGAAACAAAACAGCCTATTAGTTAGACTTTGGAACTATATGAATGCGCAGGTTTTAAAGTATGCGTCTATGATTGTTGTTATTGGGCGATGCATGCAGAATATTATAGAGGGGAAAGCGCAGAAAGCTGAAGTGGCAATCAAAGGCAAGGTAAAACTGATCCCGATCTGGAGTGATGACCGGATCATTAAGCCTTTGCCTAAAGAAGGAAACATTTTTATTGAGAAATGGGGGCTTAAAGGCAAATTTATTGTTTTATATTCGGGGAATATGGGATGGTTTCACGATATGGAAACAATTATGGAAGCAGCAAGTGTTTTAAAGGATAGGAGAGAAATTGCTTTTGTGTTTGTAGGTGAAGGAAAAAAGAAAAAATGGATGCAGCAATTTGTTGCAGAAAAGAAACTATCTAACTGTCAATTTTATGGGTATGTGGATAAGAAGGATTTACCGATACTTTTAACTGCTGCGGATGTGGGATTGGCCTCTTTGCTGGAGGGGCAGGAAGGATTATCTGTTCCTTCAAAAACACTAGGATTAATGGCTGCCGGGGTACCGGTTATTGCGATTGTCCCTAAAACCTCTGAAATTGCACAAATTGTTTCTGAAGAAGGATGTGGCAAAACTGTTTTTCCCGGAGATATTGATGGGTTGGTCCAAACAATTGAATGGGGCTATGAAAATAAACTGGCTTTGGCCTTAATGGGAGAAAAAGGCAGAAAAGCTGTTGATAATAAGTATAATCTGCAAACTGCGGCGAAGGCATTTTATAATCTGATTGTTCATCTCTCTGACTGAGCAATAAACACGCTTGTTCGTATTGATTTGTCAAATATGTTATAATTTCGCACAAGTATTATGTCTGTAATTTTTGTCTTTATAAGAGTATTTTTTGATGTGATTGCAATTGGGGGCTCTTTTATCCTTGTCCAGATGGTAAAGGGGACACAGGATCCCTTTTCAATGCTGATTGCTAACAACTGGGATTGGCTAATATTTGTTATTTTTCTTTATCCGTTTATTTTTTACCTCTTTGGCCTTTACCGATCACGGAAGGGCTTCTTGATTGAGGTAGATGAACTGGTAGAAGTGTTTCTGGCTGTTATTGTGGCGTGGGCTGTTTCTGTTGTGGGTACGTTTCTTCTTGGCCAATACACTGAATATCGTGGGAGCATGCTTTTAGCTTTACCCATCCGCTTTATAATGATTATTTTTTGCCGTGAAGTTATCCTTACAGTGGAACTTTGGCTTAGAAAAAAAGGATTTGGAGCAGAAAGAGCGGTGATTATTGGAACCGGAGATTTAGCTCAATCTTTTGGAAAAAAAATTAGCAATAATCCCGCTTATGGCATAAAATTATTGGGGTTTATTTCTAACGTGGATTCTGATGGAGCAGTTTTAGGAAAAGTGTCCGATTTGGATAGACTTATAGCTCAATACCAGGTCCAATCAGTGTATGTTACAGGTGAAACTTTAAGCAGGGAAGATTTAGCTGGATTAGCCTCTGTTTGTGATACAAAGAATGTGGAACTTAAGATGCACCCCGATGTTTTTGCAATTCTAACTACAGTTCCGCTTTTAGGTAATATAGATGGTCAACCCATGGTTAGCTTAAAACAATCGCCGCTTAATCGGGGAAGTAGGATCTTAAAAAGGACCTTTGATATTTGTTTATCTGTTTTTGGAATTATTGTTTTTTCTATCCCGATGGTCTTAATTGCATGCTTGATCCGAATGACTTCCCCTGGAGGGGCTGCAATCTATAAACAGGAAAGAGTGGGGCGGAAGGGAATAGTTTTTGACCTTTATAAATTTAGGACAATGATACCGGATGCAGAAAAGGCGACTGGTCCAGTCTTAGCGACTGCAGATGATCCAAGAAAAACACTTTTGGGTAAGGTGCTTAGAAAAACAAACTTGGACGAATTGCCCCAGCTTTTTAATATTCTAAAAGGGGACATGAGTTTTGTTGGACCGAGACCCGAAAGGCCCGTATTTGTGGAAGAATTTAAACAAGTAATTCCGCAATATATGGAGAGGCATAAAATTCGCTCTGGGCTTGCAGGATGGGCGCAGCTTCATGGGGGATACAATCTTCCGGCAGAAGATAAAATTAAATATGATCTTTACTATATTGAGAACTGGTCTTTCTTGCTGGATATTAAGATTATTCTCAAATACATTCAGATTGCTTTTACCGGGCAAAGGGAAAATTAATTTTCATGCGGCGTTTTTTGCTGATTTTACTACTGATAATTATACTCATGGTTGGTTCCATGTTTTTCTTTTCTTCTTTTTACCTTTCAAAAATGGCAGATTTTCTTGAGGTTTCAGACCCACTGCAAAAAGCGGATGCGATTGTGGTTTTAAGCGGCGGTGAAGATGAACGGGTATTTGAAGCTGCTAGATTGTATAAAGAGGGCTGGGCTCCTTGGGTGGTAATGTGCGGGACCCCTTTGCTTTGGAAATATAATGAAGCTGATATCATGAAGGAAGAAGCGGTCTATTTTGGGGTTCCGGAGCGAGTAATTTTGTTGGAAAGAAAAGCTCGCTCCACTTATGATAATGCTGAATTTGTTTTGCCATTGCTTAAAAAATGGGGGTTTAAGAAAATCATATTGGTAACCTCTCCTTGTCACAGCCGCAGGGCAGGTTTGGTCTTTAAAAAAGTATGTTCGAAAGATAAAATTAAGGTTATTGTTCATGCCGTGGTTCCTAATCAATTTACTTTATATAAGAAAGATAAGTGGTGGACTGATCATGAGTCAACCCAGAGGGTAGTTGGTGAATATATGAGCCTTTTATTCTATTGGTGGAAAGGAGACCTTTAATGTCAAAGCGAGAAGATCAGATATTGCTTTTATGTGGAAGGGTTGTTTTGGGAGAAGCAGAAAAGAAATCTTTAAAAAACCTCCTGGAAAATAAAGTTAATTTTGACCTTCTTATTAGCAAAGCTTCTTGTAATCAAATCCCTTATTTGCTTTATCGTCACCTTAAGGATTTTCGGAATCAAGTTCCAGTTGATGTTTTTGAGAGGCTGAAAAGTGGTTATGTGAATAATCTAGTTCGCAGCTTAATGATTTTCGAGGAGCATAAAAAAATCCAGACATTATTTGAATTAGAGGAGATACCTGTACTTCCTTTAAAAGGTCCGGTTTTTGCGGAGCTGGTTTATGGTGATATGGGGCTCCGTCCCACTTCAGATATCGATGTTTTAGTTAAGGATAAAGATGTGGAAAAGGCAAGACAAATTCTAATAAAAAATGGATATACAGATCAGGGAGGAATCCCAGAATACAATTTGGAATATGCCAGAAAATATCGTATCCATATGCTCTTTAATGGCAAATTTTTGGTGGAATTACACTGGCATGTGTGTCCTGAGCATAAATATAAGCTCAAAGAAGAGTCGCTTTGGAAAAACACTCGGGAATACTCTATACAGGGAGAAAAAATTACGGCACTTTCTCCAGAAGGAATGCTTATTCATTTCTTCTACCATGGTTTAGGCAGTTCGTTTTTTAAGAGTTTAGTGGATATTTCGGAAGTGTTGAAGCGGTTTGGGCCAGAGATCGATTGGGCAAGCTTGGATGCAGATGTGTCTTCCGGAAACCTGAAGAATGCCGCATTTTATTTTTTGTCTGCAGCGCATAAACTCCTTGGTGCTCCTTTTTATGATGATCGTTTGAAGAAAAGAAGGTTTGGCATTCGCAACTTTTTTGTGCGCAAGATGGTCCCTCCGGAATTAATGATCAGCAAGAACTCTAATTTTTTGCGTCAGTTATTAATTCTTTGCCTAGTGGATACTCTTGGGGATGCTTTTTATATTATGAAGTATGAACTTTTCCCTCCGACTGAAATTAAAAAACTAGAAAAAAAACATGGTCGTTAGCCGCTGCAATTTTCGCTTGACCAGACGTTTCCATAAGTATACTATAAGTGTATATTATGAGAAACGATACCAAATCAAAAGCCAGCAAAATTATGGTTCTTGCAAGCCAGCTCCCTTGCTTTAGCCTGGATGACCTTGCTGGCATTGAATCGGATAAAACTTACCTAAAGATCACCTTGTCCCGCTATGAAAAAGGGGGCAAACTGATCAGGATAAAAAGGGGTATGTATGTTACGGAGGCATATATCAGCAACCTTCAAAAAACCGGACGGTTTCCCGTTTATCCTGAATTTATTGCCTCCATCTTGTATCAACCTTCATATTTGAGCCTGGACTATGTCTTGTACCAGCACAACCTTTTGACGGAAACCGCGCAAAATTTTACGGCTGTCACCCGGAATAAAACCGCCCATTTTACCAATGCTTTTGGCAATTACTTTTATCATACAATAAAGCATGAGTTTTTTTGCGGGTTTGAAATTATTAAGATAAATGATTTTATGGTTTATAAGGCGACCAAAGCCAAGGCGCTCTTTGATTTTCTTTATTTAAGGCAAAACTTGTTGATTAACAAAGAAGCGATCCGGGAATTGCGATTAAATATGGGGAATTTCAATCGAAACGACGTAAAAGAGATTGGAAAATACTTTAAGTTAAAGGGAGCACAAAGAGTTGCCGGTATTTTTAATGTGCTCTTGGGATAAATAATATGGAAGCACTAAAAGCCTTTTTGCAAAACCTAGTGTTGGGTTTGGGTGCCCAAAACCAGCTTTTTAAGAGGAACCTGCTTAAAGAATATTTGCAGGTGTTTGTGCTGGATTATATTTATTCTCATCCTGATTACAGCCAATTGGTTTTTTACGGCGGGTCCTGCCTTGCTCATTGTTTTGGCCTGCCTCGCTTGTCAGAAGATCTTGATTTTGTCGATTTAAAAAAGAAGATCGGTTTTTTGCAATTGGCAAAAAGCCTGGAAAAACATTTTCTGGAAAACACGGATTTAAAGGTGACTGCGACCGTCCAAAAATTTAGGATCTATTTAAAATTCCCGCTTTTACGCGAGCTGGGCTTGGCTGGAAAACACGAATCAGACCTCCTCTTTTTGAAAGTAGAAGTTTTTAAGGGGTTTAAATTTTGCGATAGTTGTAAAACTGAAACTATTCCATTATTTAAATTTAACCGGTCAGTTTTGATCAGGTCTTTTGACCTTCCTACTCTAATGGCAACAAAAATCGGGGCGATTTTCCATCGCAAATGGGAAAAGACAGATAAAAAGGGGAAGGTTGTTGTAAAAGTTAAAGGCCGGGATTATTTTGACCTGATGTGGTATTTGCAGAAAGGGATAAAACCAAACCTGGATTGTATCGATGGTGTGAAAGACAAAGAGGAGTTAAAAACAAAACTCATTAAAATTGTCGGGAACCTTGACACAAAAAGCCTCCAATTAGACCTGGAGGCTTTTATTGACAACCAGAAATTTGTTGACAATATGAGCAAAAACATGAAGAATATCTTAAAAAAGTTGCTTATGGAGATGTAATTACTTTATGAAAAAGTCTTCCCAAATAGTTATTGTAGGAGCCGGGCCCATTGGTTCCTATACAGGCAAACTCCTCCAATCTTATGGCTTTGACCCTCTTTTAATAGAAGAACATCCCGAAGTTGGCAAGCCAGTCCAATGCGCTGGCATTGTGGGTAGAGATGTTTTTGAAAGAACCCAGCTTCCTCTTTCCAGGAAATCTATCCTCAATACAATCGAAGGTGCAAATGTCTCTTTCAATGGAGCCAAGTTCAAGATGAAAAGACCTGGGGTTGCGCAAATTATTAGCCGCGAGGTTTTTGATAAAGAACTTGCAGAAGGTTTAAGAGTACGGCTCAACACCCGTTTTACCGGGCTTTCCAAGTCCAAAGACAAATACTTGGTCCAAACCAATAAAGGGGATTTTGAGGCAGATGTGGTTATTGGTGCGGATGGGCCAAACTCAAAAGTTAGGAAAGAAGGAAAGTTCGATTCGAACTTGAAGCTTTATAAGGGCTTGCAATACAGAATAAAATTAGAGGTCCCGGATAAAAAAATGGTGGATGTTAGGTATATTAAGCCATTTTCTCTCTTTAATTGGATGATACCTGAGGGTAATGGAGTCGTGCGGGTTGGTACTCTATCATTAAAACCGTTGGAAGAACTGGAAAAATACATCAAGGAATCTGGTTTTGAAGGGCTGATTGTAGAAAAGAATGCGGGTTTGGTTCCAATTGGCATGACCCAGCTAGTTAAAGAACATTTAGCTTTAGTTGGCGATGCTGCCTGCCAGGTAAAGCCCATGACTTCGGGCGGAATATTTTACGGATTAAAATCCGCAGAAATACTGGCTAGGGCAATTAATGATGGCAAGCTGCATCAATATGAGACTGAATGGAAAAAAGCATTCGATCTGGAGATAAAAATCAGCTTTTTAATCCGTTACGTTATGGAGAGCCTAAGTGACGATCTGCTTCACAGCCTTTTCCAGGTTTTTGGAGAAAGCATTGATCACATAGAAAAAGAAGCGGATTTTGAAAATCACTCCTCAACCATGAAAGCAATTTTAGTAAACCCAAGGTTTTATCCTCTCTTTGTGCGCGCACTTTTTCAGGTATTATCAAATCCACGGTTGATCATGCGCTTATTGGTTAAAAAGTAATCCTATGCATCATCAGATCAAAAGCCTTGCCGAATATACTTCCACTCTAATGACCAAGGTCCTTTCAGATATTAAAGAAGGGCATTCTGAAAGAGATGTAATGCGGATGTTAAAGCATCAAACGCATAATACTCGTGAACTTAAGTTCTCATTTTTAACTATTGTTGGATCTGGCCATCGTTCTGCTCACCCTCACGCTAGGGCAACCCACAAAAAGATCAAAAGAGGAGAATTTATCGTAGTTGATTTTGGTTTTCGCGAAAAAGGCATTTGTTCCGACATTACTCGCACTGTGATGATTGGCCGTCCAAATAAGAGACAACAGAAAATTTACAATATTGTGAGAAAAGCACAGTTATCTGCTTTGGCAAAAGTGAGAGAAGGTGCAAGGGCTTGCGATGTTGATGCGGAAGCTCGGGATGTTATCAAAAAAGCAGGGTATGGTAAGCATTTTGTGCATAGTACTGGGCATGGGGTAGGCAAACGCATCCATCAAGCTCCTAAGATCGGCCCGCGTAACAAAAGAAGGCTTAAGGCTGGCATGGTGATTACAATTGAGCCTGGGATATATGTTAAGGGGTATGGGGGAGTGAGGATTGAGGATATGATACTTGTTACTCGTAAAGGATACGAATTGTTAACGAAGGTGCCGTACAAATTATCAATTGATGGAAAATAAAGGCGAGGATGATCATCCTCGCCTTTATTTTTGTGTTTTCAATTGAAACGTTTCATGCTACGATTCTTTATCATGAAAACCTCTGTAATTATAACTGCCGGCGGCTATGGAAAACGGATGGGGAGTCCTTCCGGCAAGCAATTCTTGGAAATCGCGGGTAAACCAATCCTTGAATGGACTATTTCTGCTTTTTTAGCAATTAAAGAGATCAATGAGGTTATCGTAGTTATTAATAAAGAGGATTTTGATAAATTGAAACATTTAAAGGTTAAATTGGCAGAAGCTGGAGAGCGGAGACAGGATTCTGTCTATAATGGGTTACAGAAGGTTACAGAAGGTTGCGATATAGTTGTTATCCATGACGGTGCCAGGCCACTGGTTACTTCTCAATTGATTAGAGCTTCAATTGCAGGAGCTGCCCTGCATGGCGCATCTGTTGTTGCGGTTTCAGTAAAAGATACGATCAAAGAAGTTTCTGCTGAGGGTTTTATCCTTAATACAGCAGACCGTAGTCTGCTTTGGGCAGCGCAGACTCCACAAACGTTTAAATACCATTTAATCAAAGAAGCATACGAAAAAGCGAAATCAGATGGATTTTTTGTAACTGATGATGCCAGTTTGGTTGAAAGATTGGGGTATCCGGTAAAGATTGTTGAGGGGAGTTACGAAAATATAAAAGTAACTACCCCGGAAGATTTGGCAGTGGCAGAACAAATCTTAAGGTTACGCAAATGAATAAAGCCAAATTAGCTTTAATCGGTTTGTTCGGGGGATTTGTAAGCGGGATTTTGGGCTTGGGTGGAGGGATCCTGTTTGTTCCGTTAATGGTTCTTTTGTTGAAGATGGAGCAACATGAAGCACATGGGACTTCTCTTTTTGTTATTGCTCCAACCGCATTGTTGGGAGCTACAGTTTATACTTTTCACGGTAATGTTAGATTTGAATATGTTTTGTGGCTTATGGTTTTTGCTATGGTTGCTGCACCATTGGGCGTAAGGGCTTGTTCAAAAATCTCTTCGGAGAACCTTAGAAAGCTTTATGCGGTATTTTTGCTGGTAGTCGCAGTAAGGATGTTGTTTTAAAATGATTTATGAGGCAATAATTATTATAGGGACCGGACTCGCGGCAGGTTTTTTTAGCGGGCTGATGGGGGTGGGTGGAGGGACTATTACGATTCCTGCATTGGTTCTCCTTTTAGGTGCGACCCAGCAATTGGCTCAAGGGACTTCTTTGGCTCTGATTATTCCTACCGCAATTATAGGGGCATATGCGTATCATAAGCGCGGCTATGTACATATTGATAAGGCGCTTTGGATTGTCCTGGGTGCGGTATTGGGTGCATTCTTTGGAGCACAGCTGGCAGCACTTTTGCCCGGCTTTTGGCTCAAAAAGATCTTTGCAGCCTTTGCAATATTCTTGTCGGTCAAGATGTTTTTAGGGAGGTAAAAAAGAATGTTTTATCCGTCAAAAAAAGAATTCATGGAATTGAGCAAGCAAGGAAACCTGATCCCCGTATATAAAGAATTGGCTGCAGATATGGAAACCCCGGTATCTGCTTACAGGAAGATTGATTCCAACTACTCCTTCCTTTTAGAGAGTGTAGAAGGAGGGGAACGCATTGCGCGTTATTCTTTCCTTGGCGCTGATCCCAACCTGATTTTTGCTTCTCATGGGGAAGAGATAACTATTTCCGTCAAAGGGAAAAAAGAAACTAAAAAAGGAAACCCATTTCACATCCTAAAAGTGCTTCTTAATTCTTATAAGCCGGTAAAAATTGCTGGGTTGCCGCGCTTCCACGGCGGATTGGTTGGATACGTGGGTTATGATACAGTCCGTTTCTTTGAAAATATCCCGGATAAAAATATTGATGATTTGAAAGTTCCGGATCTGGAATTTGTGCTGACAGATACCATTCTGGTTTTTGACCATGTTAAGCATAAGATTTTGGTTATTTCTAATTCTCATGTAGAAGGGGATCCTGCGGTTGCCTATGATTTAGCGTGCAAGAAAATAGAAGCCTTAATTAGAAAATTGAGGAAGCCTTTGCCTGCTGACCGCACTGAATTTGACCTGCATGCTGCTTTAACAGGGAAGTTTAAATCCAATATCTCTGCGGATAAATATAAAGAAGCAGTCAAAAAAGCCAAGGAGCATATTGCAGCCGGGGATGTTATCCAAGTGGTCCCGTCCCAAAGGATTGAAACAGAGCTTAAAGTAAAACCCTTTAATGTTTATAGGGCGCTTAGGATGATTAATCCTTCTCCGTACATGTTTTATCTCCATTTTGGAAAAACCATGTTGATTGGCGCTTCTCCTGAAACTATGGTTCGCTTAGAAGAAGGCGTAGCCACTATCCGGCCGATTGCAGGGACACGGCCAAGAGGGGCAAACGAAGCAGAAGACCTTTCTCTTGCAAAAGAGCTCTTAGCGGATCCAAAAGAGCGGGCAGAGCATGTGATGCTTGTAGATTTGGCTAGAAACGATCTTGGTCGTGTTTGCCAGTTTAATACTGTCAAAATGACCAGGGAAATGGAAATAGAGCGCTATTCGCATGTCATGCATATTGTGAGTGAAGTAGAAGGGAAGATCCAAAAGGATAAAGATGCTTTTGATTTGTTGGAAGCATCTTTCCCTGCAGGAACAGTAACTGGTGCTCCAAAGGTAAGGGCCATGGAGATTATTGATGGGCTGGAAACTACCAGAAGAGGGCCCTATGCAGGAGCAGTAGGGTATTTTAGTTTTTCCGGAGATTTGGATACTTGTATTACTATCCGGACCATTTTGGTAAAAGATAAAAAAGCATATGTGCAAGCAGGTGCTGGTATTGTTGCTGATTCAAATCCGGAAACAGAGTATCAAGAGACTTTAAATAAGGCACGCGCATTGCTTTCTGCGGTAAGCGTAGCTGGAGGATAACAATCGTGATTAGTTTCAGGATGCTAAGGCATTCAGACCGTTCGCTCTGGTTTTGTGCAGGAGCACTTCTGGTCATTGGTTTTTTGGCATTGTTTAGTGCTACGTATATGACCGGGATTAAAAGCGGCGGAGACCCATTCTTTTTTGTACGCCGCCAATTTTCTTCTCTTTTTATTGCTATTTTAGCCATGGGTTTTGGCGCGTATTTGGATGTAACGTACTATAAGAAATTATCACCTTGGATTTATGGAGTGATGATTTTTTCCCTTTTAGCAGTCATGTTTATAGGTTCTTCTGCTGCGGGTGCGCAGCGTTGGATCTCTTTGGGATTCTTTAAGTTCCAGCCTTCCGAATTTTCTAAGCTGATGAGCATTATGGTTATTGCAGCTTATTTGGAGAATAAGAGGGGTAAGATTAAAGAAGTGCTCCAGCTTTTGCCGTTTCTGGCAATGGTTGCGATTCCTTGCTTGTTGATTTTTAAGCAGCCGGATTTAGGAACGGCTTTGGTAGTTATTGCTATTTCGCTTGGGATGCTCGGTTTTGCCGAGGCTTCTCCTGTCTTATTTGTCCTGCTTTTAACCCCATTTGTCAGCATTGTTTTGAGTCCCTTTTTATGGGCTTGGATTATTTATCTGGCAATTTTATTTTTAACGCTTTATCTTTTTAGGGTGCGTATTTTTGAGTTTATTTTGGCGATGGGGATTAATATTGGGGTGGGGCTTGCTTTCCCTTTGATTTGGGGGATGCTTAGAGATTATCAAAGAATGAGAATCCTTTCATTTTTAAATCCCGGGCTTGACCCTTATGGGGTAGGCTATCATACTTTGCAGTCAAAAATCGCGATCGGTTCAGGGTTTTTATTTGGCAAAGGTTTTTTGCATGGGACGCAAACGCAGCTTCAGTTTATTCCTGTGCAGCAGAGCGACTTTATTTTTGCGGTGATTGGAGAGGAATGGGGTTTTATTGGAGGGCTCGTTCTGCTAGCACTCTTTTTAGTAATTGTTTACCGTGCTTTTGCTTTAGCTTTTGAGACTCGGGATTCTTTTAGCAGCTTTGTAGCAGCAGGGATTGGGGTGATGATTCTGTTCCATGTGTTTGTAAACATTGGAATGACAACCGGAATGCTTCCTGTGGTTGGCATTCCGCTTCCCTTGGTAAGCTTTGGGGGAAGTTCGCTAGTGGTTACGCTAATGTCGATTGGGATACTTCAGAGTATTGCTATGAGAAGACATAAGTTAATTTTCTAAAAGTTGGTATTTTTAAATTTCATAATCCATTTTTCACGGATCCTTTCCCTGGATAATGATTTTCACAGGATTTCACGGATATATATATCCTGAGATATCCGGGACAATCAAAATCCAGCGATAGATCAGGGAAACGGGGATTAAGGAATTATAGCTATTATTTTTTAACCTTAAACTCAGTTTGTACTTCGCCGATAGCCTCAAAACCCTCATCCTTAACCGATACCAGTACTTTCTTTGCTTTCAGCCACTCTTTATCTTTCTTTTTTAAGTAAACATTGCCTGTTAGCAGAATCTGGTCGTCTTTGTCTGTATATTTGCCTGAATCTGCTTTAGCTTCTTTGTTTTTAATTGTTACTGTTACACTCTCTTCTGCCAGCGCATCTTCGCTTTCAGTGTAGATTGTTAACAGGTCGGACTTTAGGATTGTTTTTTCTTTGATGCTCTCTTTTGTGTCCGGGTCGTCAATGTCTTTGATGGTTTCCGCTTTTAAAATGTCTGCGGTTTTGTTGATTATAGCTTCTACCTGGTTTTTAAGGGTCAGGGTCTTTTTATCCTGGTTGTACAGTGCTTCGCTTGCAAAGACCACTTTTTTGGGTTGGATAATCCGGACCGAACCTTGTGCGATGAGTTCTTTTGCCGGATCCGAGAAAATAGTTATTTTTTGGCACTCCAGAATAGTAGTTTTGTTTTTATCTTTATTTTTCACTTCCAGACTGATGTTTCCTTCGATCTCAATTTTTTCTTCTTTAAAGTAGTAATTAGCTTTATCTCCCTCTAGCGTTAGGTCTTTGCGAAAGATTGTTAAGCCTTTGGCAAAAAAGGCGTTTTTGGTTTGATGATCCACTTCCATAGCAATGGTTTTTACTGTAGTAGTCTTGCCCTTGATCATAATATCGCCCTCTAGGATGGATATTTTGGTTGGTTCAATGTACTTAAGATACGGGGTGTGGATTTTGGTGAACGAGTCTTTATTCTCTTTTTGCTCCGCAAATTTGCCCAGGTCTATTTCTATTTCCAAAAGAGGCCTTTTTTTGGGGAGGTCAGGGTCCCGGTCAAAGAATTCAATCTCTTTGCTGTACTTATGGAGCTGTACCAGGTTTGCTTTTAAGCTTTTGGCGATTAGCTGTTCATTCTGGTAGATACCGCCGGTTTTAATGTCTTTGAGTACAGTTACAACATTGTTTTTGCTTGCCCAGCCTTGTTCTGCATAAAGCCTATAGGAGAGCTTTCCTCCTTCTTTACCCACAACTTCCAGCTTGCCGAATTCGAGCACTTTTTCCGGAAGGGTAGTGGTAAAGTAATCCAGGTTTCCCGGGGCAAGAAAGAAAAATGCCAAGGCAAAGAGCATGATTGAGGCGCCGGTGCCCCAAAAAATAGCTTTCCAAGGAGGTTGTTCTTGATGGTGCTGCATGTCTAAATTATAGGGGAGTAATAGGCTTTAGTCTATTGAAGGTTAGGGGTGTTCTTTTATTTGAAAAATAATAAAGGATTAATGTTTTTGTTTAGTATCTTTTCTAGAGCAGGTAGATCTGTGTATTTTGCTAAAATTGAGTTCCTTCTAATTATAGATAAAAACATCTTTAAGTAAACCACTTCCGAACCATGGAAGCCATCTATGAATTCTTTGTCTGTTATTTTTAGATTAGATACATCTGAGAAGTCGTAGAAAGCAAACCCATGTTTTAGAAATAATTTATTTAAAGGCTTTGGCAATAATTTTATGTACATGTATTTATTTTGCATGTTTTTCATTTGATTGATAATTGATGGCGCATAAGGGGGCAGGAACCCAATTACATAAATACCCTCTTTTTTACATTTTCTTAAGAATATTTCCAGGTCTTTAATCGATTCTTCCGAAATATTTTGGCCATATTCAAAACGACGTTCCCCTTTTAGAATTCTTGTTTTTGTATCCTTAAATTGATAGTCAGGGTTTTCAGGGAGATTAGCATTGTTTACCGTCCAACCATAAAGGAAACTCCCGTCTTTTCTGAATCCATTGTTGTTTACTAAAGCATTGAGGCCTATTTTGTTTATTTCTTTATTTTTGACAAGCAATTGACTAATGGTGAATTTATGCTGTAGGTAATCTAGGTATATCTTTGTAATGTTTTGATTGTTTATGATTTCTGATAAACAGGTCTTTCTGAAGAGGGATTTTTCTGAAGAACTATTGATTTCAGTATTAGCATTAATCCAATTTTGATTAAAGAAGTATTGATCAAGACCAATGATTATTATTTTAGGATGAACCCTTTCTGTTAAAAGGCGATTCAAGAAAAGATTTGAATGTTTTATTGTTGAGATGCCTCCGCCCGCATTAAAAAAACGGATATTCGGCACAAAAAACCATTCACGAAATTGCATTGTTCTAGAAGTTCCTAAAACAAGAACTTCGGGCGTAATGCTTATTGTTGATTTTAATTTATAGTATTTATCCGGATTGCTATACGCTAAGCTAACAAGTTGCTTTTCTGGTAAGGATGTTTGGGCTTCTATTATTTTATCTATAGGGAGTATTTCTTTTGAGTAAATTAATACAAACAATGGGAAACCCAGGATGATTAATATGGGGAGGCAAAATATCCCTATCTTTAGAATGAATTTTTTTAATTCTTTAGTGTTTTGTTTTTTCATGATTAAAACTGAAAATAGATAAACTGGGTATTTTCTGTTCCATATTTTCCAAAAAATATAATACTAAAAATCAGGGCATAGTAAATAGACCATCTTAGCCATAGGGGTTGGTCTGTCAACATGTGCCTAATTTTACCATGTCTTTGTATTAAGTGAACCGTTTCCATAAACCCGATAGAAATTACAGCAATGATGAATTCATTTAATGGTTGTCCTAGTAGTATTTGCTGTTTTAGAATTAGCATTATGGGGAAAAAGGAATGTGCTTGTGCCAAAATTGCCGGGACTTTTTCTATTCCAGAAAAAAGATGTGTCACAACATAAAAAGCGTCTTCTAGAGAGCTAGCCCTGAAAAATATCCAGGCGAAACAAGTTAAAGTAAAAGTTATAAATACTTTATTGATTTTATATAGTACGGGTAATTTGTCTAGATTTATGGCGCGTATTAATTTGTTCCTGGTTTTTTCGGTTACAACTCCAAAAATCAGATAAAACCCGTTTAAGGCTCCCCATATTATATAGGTCCAGTTAGCCCCGTGCCAGAGCCCACTGATTAAGAATGTAATAAATAGATTGAAATACCATCTGGGAGCAGAAACGCGATTGCCACCTAAAGAAATGTATAAATAGTCTTTAAACCATGTTGAGAGAGAAATGTGCCATCTTTTCCAGAATTCATTAATGGACTTAGAAAAATAAGGGCGATTAAAATTGTCCATAAGTTTGAATCCCATAACCTGTGCTGCACCGATAGCTATGTCAGAATAGCCTGAAAAATCGCAGTAAATTTGAAAAGCGAAAAATATGGTTGCAATTATTAGGCTTATTCCTTGATAGTCATAGGGCTGGTTATAGACTTGATTAACAAATATCGCTAATCTATCAGCAATAACGACTTTTTTAAACATACCCCAAAGCATGAGTTTTAATCCATCTACTATTCTTTGATATTCAAACTGATGTTCTTCATAGAATTGATGCAATAAGTTTTGTGGCCTTTCTATCGGCCCTGCGACTAATTGAGGGTAGAACATGACATATAAGGCATAAATTCCAAAATTGCATTCTGCTTTTTGATTCCCTCTATAAACCTCTATTACATAGCTTAAGCTTTGGAATGTGTGAAAAGAAAGCCCGATTGGTAATATTATTTTTAATAGTGGGATAGGGTAGTTCCAATGCAAAAAAGAGGCAATTGCTTCAAAGTTGGTATTAAAGAAGTTGAAATATTTAAAAACGAATAGTACTAAGCAGGTAGCGATAATGCTGGTCATCAGGAAAAAGACCTTGGTGTCCCCTTTAGATTTTTCTATCCACATCCCTGCAAAATAGTCTATGAGAATAGTTGTAAATAGGATAAAAATATAAGCGGGTATAAAGGCCATGTAAAAAATGCAGCTAGCGATTAAAAGTAGGAAGCACCGGTATTTATGTGGCAATAGAAAATAGAGAATTGTAACCGTTGGAAAAAACGTTAAAAATTGCCAGGAATTAAAAAGAATTTATTTCTCCTATCTTTTGCTTTTTAAGTAGAAGTAAAATAACATAAAAGGAGGTTAAAGGCAATATTGTTTGTTTAGGGAGCAATGATTTAATTGCGCCAAATGTTTTAGTCCATTGAGGGGAATAAATCTTTGTGTTATAATCTTTTTTTCGTGTTTTAAAATAAAAGGAGGGACATAAAATGGCAAAGAAAGTAAGAGTTGGTATCAATGGTTTTGGTAGGATCGGCAGACAGGTTTTAAGTGCAATGGTGGATAAGGGGGTTCTGGGGGCCGAAGTGGAGGTTGTAGCAGTGGTGGATGTGAGTACAGATGCAAAATATTTTGCTTATCAGATGAAATATGATTCTATACACGGAAAATTTAAGGGTACGCTTGCAACAGAAAAAAGCAGCCCGAGTGTTGAAGCTGACGATGTGTTGGTAGTCAATGGGGATAAAATTAAATGTATTATGGCAACCAAAGATCCAAGTGCTCTCCCTTGGAAAGACCTTGGAGTTGAGATCGTCATTGAATCCACAGGGCTTTTTACTGATTCCGAAAAAGCCAAAGGCCATTTAGCAGCCGGCGCAAAAAAGGTTATTCTTTCTGCTCCAGGCAAAGGTGAAGTAAAAACTATTGTTATGGGAGTCAATGACAACGAATACGATCCAGCAAAACACAACATTATTTCCAATGCTTCTTGTACCACAAACTGCTTGGCTCCAGTGGTGCATGTGATTTTAAAAGAGGGAATAGGAATCGAAACCGGTCTCATGACTACAATCCATTCTTATACTGCCACCCAAAAAACAGTTGACGGCCCATCAAAAAAGGATTGGAGAGGGGGCCGTGCAGCAGCAATCAATATTATTCCTTCCACTACAGGAGCAGCAAAAGCAGTAGGAGAAGTATTGCCAGCAACCAAAGGTAAAATGACCGGCATGTCTTTCCGTATTCCTACTGCAGATGTGTCTGTGGTTGATTTGACCTTTCGCTCGGCAAAGGACACCTCAATCGAAGAGATTGATGCTTTGTTGAAAAAAGCTTCAGGCAGTTACCTGAAAGGAATCCTTGGGGTAGCGGATGAAGAAGTGGTTTCTACTGATTTTATCCATGACAACCGCTCTTCGATTTATGATTCATTGGCCACGCTGCAAAATAATCTTAAGGGCGAGAAGAGATTCTTCAAAGTAGTCTCTTGGTATGACAACGAATGGGGATATTCTTGCAGGGTCGTGGATTTGGTTAAGTTAGTGGGGGCTAGTTTATAAAGGGCAACTAAAGTGTTGGAAACCTGAGGCTGAATGCCTCGGTTTCCAAATAGAGGCTTAAAATATTTAGGAAACCGCGACATTTAGTCGCAGGTTTCCGGTTAATGAAGTTGAGATGGAGGCAGGAGTATGAACAAGAAAACCATCGTGGATATTTCCGATAATGATCTTAAAGGTAAAAGGGTTTTGGTCCGCTGCGATTTTAACGTGCCGCTGGATGAAAAACTTGCTATTACCAACGACAAAAGGATCAAAGCTTCTCTCCCCACGATTAAATATTTATTGGATAGAGGAGCAAAGCTGGTTCTTTGTTCCCACCTTGGCCGTCCCAAGGGGGTACAAGACGAATTGCGTTTAACTGCGGTAGGAGTACGGTTATCAGAATTACTGGGAAAGCCAGTAAAGAAGCTCGATGATTGCGTGGGTCCCCAGGTAGAAGCAGCAGTAGCAGCCATGAAGGATGGGGATGTGATACTGCTTGAAAACCTCCGTTTCCACAAGGAAGAAGAAGCCAATGACCCAGCTTTTGCAAAACAATTAGCTTCTTTGGCAGATATATATGTAAGTGATGCTTTTGGTACAGTGCACCGTGCTCATGCGTCCACTGCCGGGGTAGCGGCTTATCTTCCTGCATATGCAGGGTTTTTGATCCAAAAAGAATTGGATTTCTTGGGTAAAGCTCTCACAGATCCTGCTCGTCCTTTTGTGGCTATTCTTGGAGGGGCCAAGGTTTCTTCCAAACTGGGAGTGATCAAGAACCTGCTCAAAAAAGTAGACATTTTAATTATTGGTGGTGGGATGGCTTACACCTTTTTTAAGGCACGCGGGATTGATGTTGGGAATTCTTTGGTGGAACCGGATTTGCTAGGAGAGGCCAAAGAGATTTTAAAAGCAGCGATTGATGAAGAAGTTCCTCTTCTTTTGCCGATTGACCACGTAGTTGCTAAAGAGTTTAAAGCAGATTCAGAGTTTAAAGTTGTTCCTCGTACTACCATCCCTGACGAGTGGCAGGGAGTGGACATTGGTCCGGAAACTGTGATCAAGTTTAGCAATGCTATCAAAGATGCCAAAACTATTATCTGGAACGGTCCAATGGGGGTTTTTGAGTTTGACGAATTTGCCAAAGGTACGATTGCTATTGCCCAAGCAGTAGCGGATGCTACATCAAAAGGAGCGATTTCAATTGTGGGCGGAGGGGACTCCATTTCTGCACTCAAGAAATCCGGGCTTTCCGACAAAATCAGCCACATTTCTACGGGTGGTGGAGCCTCGCTGGAATTTTTGGAGGGAATCGAGCTTCCTGGGATTGCTTGCCTCCAAAACAAATAAGATAATGGGGGTGTAGCTCAGTTGGGAGAGCGCATCGTTCGCAACGATGAGGCCATCGGTTCGATCCCGGTCACCTCCATTTTCTAATTTTATAATTATCGAATTTTCTAATTTCTGTTCTTGTGAGGATGTAGATGAAAAAAACAAGTATCTTACTTCTTCTCTTTGTCTTATTGAGTGTTTTGCTTTGTTTCCCTTCTGTTGCAAAAACTGCGACTTCAGAGGAAAGTGATAGTGTTTGGGACAAGACCCTTTGGCCAAAAGATTTTACTCCTTCTGATTTTTCACCTAACGCAATTACTACTGTCGAAGGAGAAGATGAGTATATAGACACTGAACCGATTACAGAAGAGGGTATTACTACAAACGAAGTTTGGTATAAAAATTTTAACCCGGATGATTTTAAGCCCGAGTCAAACATAACAATAGAGAGTGAATAAAAGCAGTGTGTCTCCTACATTTTAGCTTCGAATTCTTTTCTTAAAGCCTTAAATTCTTTTAAATAACGGTTTTTTATCCTGCCATAGATTTTTTTGGAGGTCTCCTCATCGTACACATGGCTGCTTAAATTGCGGTCTTTGATCATGTCCAGCCAAATTTCCTCGCTATTTTCTTTTATATACCGTTGCTTAAATGCTGCTTTTATACAGTCGCGGGGGTTTAGACATTCTATTCCTAGTTTGAACAAAAAAGTTTTCATTGTGGTCCAAGCCAGCTCATAAGTAAATTCAAACCGTTGAATGGTAGCATCCCTGTTTATTTCTGTGGGCGTAAGTTTTAGTGCTTCCCCAAGCTTTTTTAGCGCCTTGCAATAGTTTTCAAGCTTTTCTTTCATATAAAACAACCCCTTCTTCTAGTATTTTTTTCTTTAAGTTCTTATTTTTTAGTTCATCAAAAAGAACAATGTCTAATTTAAGCAGTGTCCTGGATTCTTCCAGACCGTCCATAATTTTTCCCAGGGGGACTTTTCCAAAAAGAGCAATATCAAAATCACTAAGGCTGTGGTTTTCTTTTCTTGCTCTGGAACCATAAAGGACTATTTTATCTGGTTGTCCAGCTGCCAATATCCTTTTTACTATGTCTTTTAACCTTTTATCTGTTTTGTTTTGACCCACAACTGAATTATACTTTAGTCATTCTATTTGGGCAATAGAAGGGTTTGAGCAGTCATATCCTTTGGCTTATCTAGCCTCATCAAATCCAGAATCGTAACTCCAACATCAGGAATGATGCCTTTTTCTTTTAGAGCAACTTCTTTTCCGAGTACCCAGAATGGGACAGGGTTAAGCGAATGCTGGGTGCTGGGAACCATTTTGTCTCCCTTTTTTATCAGCATTTCGTCTGAATTTCCGTGATCTGCAGTCAAAAGAAATATTCCGCCTTTCTCCGTCCAAGCTGGAACAATCTTTTCCAGACAAGTTGAAAGGTTGCCGATCGCTTTTGTTGCAGCTTCTAAATTTCCGGTATGTCCAACCATGTCGCCGTTCTGGTAATTATGGACTACCAGAGAATATTGCCCGCTTGCTATGGCTTTTAAGGAATAATCGGTTTCCAAATAAGCGGTCATCTCCGGTACCCAGTCGTAATGTTTCCCTTCTTCAGTGCGCGCTTTTAAGGTTAAATCTTGTGCCAGATAACGATCTTCGCCGGGGAAAGGGGATGTGTGGCGGCCCGAAAACCATCCAGTAACATGCGCAAATTTTTCCGGTCCGGCAAGCCTCAATTGTTTTAATCCTGCTCTTGATACAACTTCTCCAACTGTGTCTGGTATCTCCTTTTCCGGAAACGCGGTCAAAGCATTGAGTCCTGGGTAGTATTCTGTCATGGCCACAAAAACCATGTGGGGGAGGCTCCCGCGTAAACTTTGGATTTCATTGTAAACAGCATCATCAATCGGCTTGGTCCCTTTTTTATAGTTAAAAAACCTCTTATCTGTTTCACAGAAAGCAACTGTTAGCTGGATGGTGCGATCCTGCCTAAAATTAAAATAGATGACTGAATCAGAGGGTCCCATACCATTGTAATCATTGATAATTGTTGGACGGATAAACTCGTCGGTTTGGCCGCGGCTGTAAGAAGTTTCAATTGCTTCTCGTGCAGAAGAGGCTTTGTATTCTCCAATGCCTTTGACTATTGCCCGCATTGCCAAAAGTGTTTTGTCCCAGGCAGTATCTCTGTCCATGGCAAGTTCTCTTCCCATCACAGTAGCAATCTTTACCTGTTCTTTTAAACCAAGCTCGGCAATTTTTTCTTCCAGCATTCCAAGATAAACTTCTCCCGCTGCTTTGGGATTGGTGTCGCGTCCGTCTGTGAAAAGGTGGATATAAACAGAATTTAATTCCGCTTTCTTGACGAGTTCCAAGAGTGCAAATAGGTGTTTAATGCTGGCGTGTACGGTTCCACTGTGTCCTTGCAGCAGTCCCATCAAGTGTAGGGTAGATCCATTTTGTTTTGCGTTGCGCACTGCTTCGGTTAATGCTTCATTTGTAAAAAAGGAACGGTCTTCTATAGCAACGTTGATCCTTTCGATTGATTGATAAACTATGCGGCCAGCGCCCATGTTCAGGTGATTAACTTCTGAATTGCCCATGGTTCCCACGGGTAGTCCTACTGCGAGTCCTGAGCATTCAAGCTTAGCATAGGGGTGGTTATCAAAAAGATCTTTGATAAAAGGGGCCAAACCGAGCTCCATAGCATCGTAAATAGCATTTTTATGCGTATTTTCCCCGATTGCAAACCCGTCTAGGATACATAAATATACTGGAGTAGTCTTCATAATGTTTTATATTTTACTATAAGCCTATGCTATTGACAAATGTTCTCTCTATGTTAAACTTTTTGACAGAGTGAGAGCATTATTGGTTTTAATTCAGATTGTTTCTGCGATAACCTTGGTTATAGCAGTTCTCCTTCATACAGCCAAAGGCGAGGGGTTGGGTGGAATTGGTGGTGCGGCAAAACTCTTTGGTTCCCCAAAAGGCTTAGAAGAAGGCTTAGATAAAATTACGGGTGGTTGTGCAGCTGTTTTTTTATTGGTTTCTTTGATCCTGGGTGTAGTAAGGTTCTAAAAGTTTAGAAGGGAGAAATCTATGCAACAAGTAGTGCTCGATTCCATTTCCATGGTGTCCCTCAAAGTCTTGATCCCTCTCCAAATGTTAATTACTGCTTTAATTTTGATCCTGATCGGATGGTTAGCTGCAAAACTGCTTCAATATTTGGTGGTTTTAGTCTTAAAAGCAGTAAAGTTTGACGAGGTTTTACAATCTATTAAATTTGACCGGATACTAACCAAAGGAGAGCTTAAAAAAACTGCTTCGGAACTTTTAGGCGAAATGGCTTATTGGCTGGTTCTGATCATTTCGGTTCTAGGAGTAGCTGGTGCGTTTGGGATTGGTTTTGCGGTTAACACACTTGATGGGATGATTAAATATACAACAGTAGTTTTTTCTGCTGCAATTGTTTTGGGGTTGGCTGCATTTTTGGCTACGCTTCTTTCCGAATTGGTCAGATTCATTATGCTTAATCTGGATTTACCCTATGCCAAGACCATTGGACGCATTGTTAGTTATGCGGTACTGACTTTTGGTTTTATGATTGCACTTGGCCAGTTTGGTTTTGACCTGAACTGGATCACTGTCAATATTAGCGTAGTAGTGGGGGCAGTTGGCCTGGGTGCTGCAATTGCGTTTGGCTTGGGTTGCAAAGATTTGGCTTCGGATTTCTTGTATAATTTGTTTAAGGGGAGGTAAGGGATGAAAAAGATCCTAATTGTTTTATTTGCATCTTTGTTTCTGGTTTCATTTTTTGCAATAGGTTCTTTTGCAGCAACCGCAGTAGCGGAAAAGTCTGGTCAATTGGGGTTTGGAGTATCCAGCGGTGTTAACAATGGTATTCCTTCGGTGCGGTACTATTTTAACGAAACTATGGCAGGGGAACTGGGTTTTTCCCTTACTAATGCTTCATCAACTACACAGTTGCAAATCGGGGCTTCTTTAACTAATGATTTTGTTACTGATCAAAAGGTTAAGGCACACTGGGGTGGGACATTGGCTTATACCAGCAATGTAGTAGCAGCAAGTACAAATAGCATTACTCTTGCGGGTATTTTGGGGGTTGAAGCTTTTATTCTCCCCAAATTCAGCCTGACAGTAGATATTATTCCATTGTCATATACTATGGTTAATGCCAATGGTAACCAGACCAATATTTTGCAGATTGGAAGTGCAACAAGCACTATTATTTCGAGCTTCCATTATTATTTATAAAGGGGGTGAGAACCGCATAATATAGGAGAAATTGTTTTTGATTTTATTTAAGGAGGTTGACGTGAAAAAATTAGTAATTTTAGCGATTATCGCGATGGTTGTTTTACAAGCCGCAGCGTTTGCTGTAAAGCTCGAAGAAAAACCTGGAGTATTAGGAAAAGGTGCTTGGGATTTGGAAGCTGACCTCCAATACTATCTGTATGGTGCTTATATTAATGCAGCTGGCACTTCTACAACAATGCCAGGGGGTTACAGCTTTACAGAATTAAGTATTCCTTTAGCCGCTTATTATGGTTTGGGCAACAATTGGCAATTAGGAATAGCTCTTCCTTATAGGAACCTTAGCTATACTCCTGGAACTGGTATAGCAGCTATAACTGGTTCTGGTCTCGGCGATACCACACTTAGTGGTAAGTACCAGTTAAATAATATGGCAGCAGTAGAGTTAGATGTTAAGCTTGGAACTGGCCAACACACGGGTGGGAATGCAATACAAGACATACTTGGTACTGGCAGCTCAGATATTGGATTAAAAGCAGTACTTGGAAATGCCATGTGGAATGGTATGTGGTATGGAACCATTGGTTATACAGTAACTGGTGATGATACCAATAAGAGCAATATGGGCGACTACTGGACCCTGAATGCTGCTTGTGATTATGGGATCAACAAAACCCTTAATTTCACAGGTGGTCTTTATTCCAACTGGGGTTGCGATGGAAAAACTCTTAATGTCGCATCTGCTGGAATTACCGCTGCAGCTTTAAAGATTGGGCTTGAAAATCAATTCAATCCTAACTTACTCGGCAGAGCAAGTGTTGCCATGGGTATTTATGGAAAGAATACTTATGCCGCAACTGTGATCCAAGCAGGTCTAGTTTACAACCTGTAATTTGTAAGGTTTTAGTTTAGCTTCGTTTCTTAGGAGGCCTCGAACACAAAAGTTCGGGGCCTTTTTTTTGCATTGAGGTTTCCTTGTAAAAATGGTAAAATCTCGTAAAGAACAGAGGGATGGAGTGCAATTTTGTTTGGGTTAACACTGCTTTTACTGGTTTCGTTTGCGGTTTCCTTTTTCTGCATGTACCTCTTGCTTCCTGTTTTAAGATTTTTTAAAGTAGGGCAGAAGGTGCGCCAGGAAGGGCCGGCTGGCCATGCTGGTAAAAGCGGCACCCCAACTATGGGAGGAATTGGAATTATCCTGACGCTCTTAGTCTGTTCCTTTATCTTCCTTGATTTAGACTTGAACCCCTCTATTTTTGCACTTTTGCTGGTTACAATAGGCTTTGGGGTGATTGGTTTTTTGGATGATTTGATAAAGTTTAAAAATCACTCGAATCAGGGTTTTTTTGGTTGGCAGAAATTCTGGCTGCAAGTTGCAGTTGCGTTTTCTTTTTCTTTGTTCATCCTATCAGCTTCTAATCAATTCTTTGCTTCTCCGGATTACATCAAAACACTCTTTTTGGGACTGCCGGTTCTATATCTATTGTTTTTGGCTTTTATGATTGTAGGATCTGCCAATGCTACTAATTTAAATGACGGGTTGGATGGGCTCCTTGCAGGGTGTTCTACCATCTCGCTCTTGGCATTTAGTTTGATCTGTTTGAAACAAGATCAAATGGGATTGGCATCTTTTGCTGTAATTGGGGCAGGAGCAATGCTTGGTTTTCTTTGGTACAATCGATATCCTGCAAAAGTCTTTATGGGAGACGCAGGGTCTTTAGCCATTGGGGCATTTCTATCCGGGATCGCGATCCTTTCTCACCGCGAGTTTTTGCTGCTTTTAATTGGTTTTCCTTTTGTTATAGAGACTCTTTCGGTAATACTGCAAGTTGCTTCTTTTAAGATCTTTAAGAAAAGGATTTTTAAAATGGCACCGCTCCATCACCATTTTGAACTTTGCGGGATGAAGGAGACAAAAATAGTTTATATGTTTTGGGTGGTTACGTTTGTTTGCGGTGCAATTGCGGTTATAATGGCATAGAGATAAAGGAGTTGGAAACCTGAGGCTGAACGCCTCGGTTTCCAAAACGTTTTCTTGTAGGAATAGGAAACCGCCCCGGTTTACCGGGGCAGGTTTCCTATTAGAAGGAATAATGCACAATGTTTGATTTAAGGGATAAAAAAGTTACGGTCTTTGGGTTGGGCAAAAGCGGGATTGCAGCAGCCAAGCGGCTAGTTAATTTGGGGGCCAAAGTTTTTGTTACAGATGAATTTGCTGCAACTAGGTTTGATCAAGTAGTGCTTGCGGAATTAACTGGTCTGGGGGTAGAGATAGAGCTTGAGGGCCACACTGAAAAAACAGTGGATGAGGCAGACCTAATAATTTTAAGCCCTGGAGTACATTTGGATTTGGTGCTTTTAGAAGAAGCTCGAAGAAAGAGTATTCCGGTTATTTCTGAAATAGAACTCGCATATAATCTTTTAACTAAACCGATCATTGCTATTACCGGTACCAATGGCAAAACCACTACCACGACTTTGATTGGAGCATTACTCAAAGAGCATGGTTATAGGGTAGAAGTAGTGGGAAACATCGGTACCCCTTTGATTTCCGTGCATGATCAGGACCTGGATTATATTGTTACAGAAGTAAGCAGTTACCAGTTGGAAGGGATTGTTGATTTCCGACCCTATATCAGCTTGATTCTAAATATTACCCCTGACCATCTTGAGCGGCACAAGACCATGCATGCTTATGCTTCAAGTAAAGCCAATGTTTTTAAAAACCAAAAGCAAGGTGATTTTCTGGTTTATAATCTTGACCAACCGCCAGTCAAAAAGGTTGTTCCGGATAATTCTTTATTTTCCGCTCTCCCTTTTAGCAGAAAAAAAAGCCTGGATAAGGGGATGTTTGTAAAAAGAGGGAAACTGATTGTTAAACAAAAGCAGGAAGAAGAGATTATGGATAAAAAGAAAATCTTTTTGAAAGGGGAGCATAATCTGGAAAATTGTTTGGCAGCTGCAATGGTTGCAAGATTGTGCGGGGTTTCTTCTGCTACTATTGCCAAAGTGTTGGAAGAATTTAGGGGAGTAGAACATCGCATTGAATATGTTACACGCATACATGGAATATCTTTTTATAATGATTCCAAAGGTACCAATCCTGATTCCACGGTTGTAGCTTTAAAAGCACTTGCTCCCCGTATTACCGGAGGGAGAAAACCAGTGGTTTTAATTGCCGGTGGTAAGGATAAGGGACTGGAACTTTTGCCCATGGTCAAAGAAATCCAGTGCCGAGCCAAGGCAGTAGTGCTTTTGGGAGAGGCTAAGGAGCGCTTTCGGGATGAACTGATCCGCGCAGGATATAGTGATGTGTTTTTGGAGTCTTCCATGCAGTCCGCGGTGGAAAAGGCGCTTGATGTGGCAGAAAGGTTCCAGTTTTGATATGTTTACCAATTATGAGGAGAGGGGCAGGGTCTTTAAACAGATTGTTTTGGACTTGGAAAAAACGGAACATGAAAAAAAACGCTGATTATATTTTAATGTTTACAGCTTTCTCCTTGGTTTCTATTGGAATCTTAATGATTTTTACTGCTAGCCCTGCTTTGGGTCTTTCTGCAGGGGATCCTTTTTATTTTCTAAAGCGGCATGTTTTGTCTGTGATGGTTGGTTTGGGCGCTTTTTGGATGGGGATGAAAATCAACATTGAAACCTGGAGAAAGTGGAGCTGGCATCTTTTGGGTTTAAACATGTTTTTGCTCCTTTTGATTTTTGTCCCGCATGTGGGGGTTTCGATCAGCGGTGCCAGGCGTTGGCTTGATTTTGGTCTGTTTACCATACAGCCAAGCGAAATTGCCAAATTTATCACCGTCCTGTTTTTAGCGGATGTTCTTTCCAATGAAAAACTAAAACTAAAGGATTTCTGGAAAGGGTTTTTTCCTTATCTTTTTATTATTCTAGCCATGTGCGGATTGATATTTCTTGAGCCGGATTTAGGGACGGTCATGATTATTGTGGCCATTACTATGACCCTTTTTTTTGTGGCAGGGGCAGAACTTTCCCATTTAGGAGTTTTATTTGGTTTGGGGGTTTTGGGGATTATTGCGGTCAGCCTTAAAAGTGCGTATCGTTTGAAGCGTTTTGTTGCATATCTGGATCCATGGAAAGATCCGCAGGGGTCGGGTTTTCATATTATCCAATCCCTTTTGGCGGTGGGGTCCGGTGGGATTTTTGGATTAGGACTCGGCCAATCAAAGCAAAAGTTCTTCTATCTGCCTCAGCAGACCACTGATTTTATTTTTGCCATACTTTGTGAAGAGACCGGATTAATTGGTGCAACCATAGTAGTCCTTTTGTTCCTTGGTTTTGTTTTACGGGCTTTAAAAATTGCCAGGGAAGCGCCCAGCCGTTTTTATATGCTCATGGCTACAGGCGCTACCATGTGGATTGCTATCCAGGCGTTTTTAAACCTTTCGGTTGTAATAGGGCTTCTGCCTACTACCGGGATTCCTCTTCCTTTTATTAGTTATGGTGGAACCTCAATTGTTATGCTTCTTTTTATGGTGGGGATGTTGGTCAGAATTTCCTCCTTAGGAAATAAAGTATGAAAATAGTGATTGCCTGCGGTGGAACGGGCGGACATATCTATCCTGCTTTGGCCTTGGCAGAAAGAATAACTGAAAAGCGGATTGCGGAACCGATTTTTATTGTAGGAAAAGAAGGATTAGAAGCTAAAATTGTGGGAAGGGAAGGGTATTCTTTTTTCACGGTGAGCGCACGCGGTCTTAAACGCAAGCTTTCTTATCAGGCGTTATCTGCCCCTTTTGTCACTCTGCTTGGTTTTTTTCAGGCTTTTTCCGTATTAAAAAAAATTAGGCCTAATGTAGTTATTGCTACTGGAGGTTATGTTAGTCTGCCGGTTGTGACAGCTGCTTTTTTGCTTAAGATCCCTGCCATGCTTTTGGAGCAAAATGCAATCCTTGGGGTTTCTAATCGGATGCTTCTCCCTTTAGTAAAATATATTGCAGTTTCTTTTGCTGAGACTGGGCGTAGGTATCCTAATTCTAAAATTGTTGTTACCGGCAACCCTGTGAGGAAAAGAATTATTGAAAAACAAAAAAAAGAAGCTTTACGGGAATTAGGATTAGACCCAAATAAAAAAGTCCTGTTAGTTGTAGGAGGAAGCCAAGGGGCAAAGAGTATTAACCGGTTAATGGTTGAGATGTATCCCCTTTTTAAAAATGCAGATTTTCAAGTGCTGCACATTGCAGGGAGCAGGGATTTTGTTTGGGTAAAAGAAGTGGTAGACAAGGATTCTTTTTCGCATTATAAGCTATACGATTATGTTTTTGACATGGCCCCTTTTTATGCTGCTGCGGATCTAGTGCTATCTAGGGCAGGAGCAACTGCTATAGCGGAAATCATGGCCAGGCACATCCCTTCGGTTTTGATCCCTTTTCCTTATGCAGCAGAAAACCATCAAGAACTAAATGCCGAGATTTTAAAAGGGGAGGGTGCCACGGAAGTGTGTTTGGAAAAAGGATTAAAAGCGGAAAACTTATTTAAAGTGATAGTTGATATTATTTCCAATGATGCTAGATTGTCTTTGATGTCAAAGGGATGCCAAAAAGTACAGCCAATAGATGCTACGGATCAAGTGTTAACTTTACTGGGGAAATTAGGGGCATAATCAATGGCAAAACCAAAAATGGAACGAGTTAAAAATGTGCATTTATTGGGGATTGGTGGGGTTGGTGTAAGCGCCATTGCCAAGATCCTTTTTCAGATGGGTTTTCAGGTTTCCGGATCCGATGTAAAAGAATCTTCCAACACAATGCGTCTTAAGGATTTAGGTGTTAAGGTTTTTATTGACCACGATCCTTCCCAGGTACGCTTTGCAGATATGGTTGTGTATTCCTCTGCAGTGGCTGCGAATAATGTGGAAATGCAAGAAGCTCGTGCGCGGGATATTCCTATTTACCAAAGGGCAGAAGTTTTAGCTTGGATCATGGACCAGTTTCCAAAGCGTATTGCTGTGGCTGGGACACACGGTAAAACCACTACCAGTTCCATGTTGGCGCATATCTTTTCGGATTTAGGCTATGACCCTACTTTTTTAATTGGTGCGCAGATGGACCATAATGAAGGAAATGCCAAGTTGGGCAAGGGGCAGATGGTGGTTGCAGAAGCGGATGAAAGCGATAAGTCTTTTCTCTGTCTTAATCCAAATATTGAGGTCATTACAAATATAGAAACAGACCATATGGAAAATTTTGGTACCTTGGATAAGATCCTCCAAGTCTTCCAGGAATTTGCCGGAAAATTGGGGAGGGGAGATCGTTTGGTCCTTTGCGGGGACCAGGAAAACAACCAATGGTTAATGAAAAAACTGTCGAAAGAGATTGAACTCATTACTTATGGTTTAAATCCGGGGAACATTTGGCAGGCGCAAAAAATGAAGTTTTTTGAAATCAGCTCTTCTTTTGAGGTCTATAAAGAAGGGGTTTTAAAAGGTGAAATGTTCCTATCTATTCCCGGATGGCAAAATGTTTTGAATAGTTTAGCTGCGATTACTGTTTCGGATTTGTTCGGCTGCGACCTCAACTTAGTGTTTGGAAGCCTTCGGACTTTTAAAGGAGCGGAGCGCAGGTTTCAATTGATTGGAGAGATAAATGATGTTTTGGTTTTTGATGATTATGCTCATCATCCCACGGAAATTAGGGCAACCATTGATGCGGCCAAAAAGGGGTGGCCAAACCGCAGGGTGATTTGTGTTTTCCAGCCCCATCGTTTTACGCGCACATTTTTCCTGCGCAAAGAGTTTGGCCCTGCTTTTGATTTGGCGGATGATGTGATTATTACCGATATCTATAGTGCGGGTGAAATGCCAATACAAGATATTACAGGTG